>DATNKA010000067.1:0-2718 GCA_035603655.1 Candidatus Acidiferrales bacterium
ATACTGTTGGCGATGTCCGGATTAGTTCTGCTCATTGCCTGCGCGAATCTGGCGAACCTGATGCTCGCTCGGGCAAGCACGAGACAGCGCGAGATGGCCTTACGACTGGCGCTCGGCGCATCGCGGAGCAGGTTGATCCGCCAGTTGCTGGCGGAGAGCTTGCTGCTTGCCACGCTGGGGACGTTGGGAGGCGTCGGCTTGGCACAAATCCTGAGCCGTGCGCTGGTCGCATTCTTGAGCCCTCAACAGAACCCGATCTTTGTGGAACTGACTCCCGACTGGCGTGTGCTCGGATTCGCCGCCGGCTTGGCGATTCTGACCTGCATCCTGTTTGGGCTCGCGCCTGCGATTCAGGCTTCCCAAACCGAGCCAGGTGCAGCGCTCAAAGCCTGCACGCGTGGAACAACCGCCGGCCGGAATCATTTCCTGATGCGGCGAACTTTCGTCATCTCCCAAGTGGCGCTCTCTCTTGTATTGCTAGCTGCTGCTCTCTTGTTCGTGCGCAGCTTCCGAAACATCGTCAATTTGAATGCAGGTTTTCAGCAGGATCATATCCTGATTGCCGATTTCGAGTTCGCGCCGCTGAAACTAATGGCTGAAAGCCAGATGGTTTTCAAGCAGGAATTGCTTTCGCGTATGCAAGCCATTCCCGGTGTAAGTTCTGCCGCCGAGGTTCAGATGATTCCCTTGAGCCAGAGCGGATGGGATGGCAATATCGATATTCCGGGTGGAGCTGAGCGGCAAGACGTGACCTTGAACCGCATTAGCCCTGGATATTTTCAAACGATGGAGACTCCGCTGCTTGCTGGGCGGGACTTCGATCATACAGATGTGCCGGCCGCACCGCGCAAGGCAATCGTGAATCAGGCATTCGCGCGCAAGTATTACGGCGGGGCCAATCCGGTTGGCAAGGTGTTCCACGATTCCGACGCGCCCGGCAAAACGTACCAGGTTGTGGGCATGGTGAAGGATTCCAAATTCCACGATATGCGCGAAGACCCGTCACCCACGGTCTATGTATCGTTCACGCAGTCGAATGGTCCTGAGCAACGCTCGACGCTTATGATTCGATCGGACGAATCTCTGTATTCGCTGATTCCATCTATCAACAGGGCGGCAAATCAAATCAATCCCTCGATGGAGATTGAATACACCGTCTTCAAGACGCAAATTCGCGAGAGTCTCATGCGCGAGCGCTTGATGGCCACCCTTTCGGGCTTCTTTGGTGTGCTGGCGACGGTACTGGCCGTAATCGGCATCTACGGCGTGATCTCCTATGTCGTCCTCCAACGCAAAAATGAAATCGGCGTGCGCATGGCGCTCGGAGCCGATCGCAACCGCATCGTGCGAATGGTCTTGCGGGACGCTGCAATTTTGATATCCATCGGCGTGGTGGCCGGTACGGCGATGACAACCGCATCCGGAAACGCAGCTGCTTCGATGTTGTATGGGCTAAAGCCGAGGGATCCAGTCACGTTGTCAATTGCAATCGCCGGAATCGTGGTGGTTGGTCTGGCAGCAAGCTTCGTGCCGGCGCTGCGCGCGGCGAATATACATCCCGTGGCGGCTTTGCGTGAGGAATGAAACCGTTTGCTTCAACCCGTTCGCTAGCTTCGGTCAAAAGCAGCATTTCTACAGGGTCGAAGAGTACCCCGTTCATGCGGTCTCCGTATTCTTGGACTTCTGGGAAGGGGAAGAATGTTGATCCGTTCTTCCCCCCCTTTTTCAAAATGTTTCGGATTACTCGCGCAGAACGGTCTTCGATTCGTACGGCCGTCGCCAGTTTTTACAAGGAAGCCATGCAAAACCTTTTCAAACTCTTGCCCGTTGCTCTCGCTCTTGGGGCAATCATTAGTTCGTCCACACGGCTCTTAGCGCAGCCCGAGCAGCCGACACCAGACGAACTCCGCGCAAAAATCAGGCAGGATCTTTCCGGGTGGCTCAAGCAATACAACGTCCCCAGCGCTTCCGTCGCTTACATCGCGAACGGCAGGCTTGCCTGGACAGTTGTCGCCGGCGAGCAGAGCCCAGGTGTTCCCGCTACGGACAAGACCCTTTACAACATCGCCTCGCTCACCAAGCCCATCGTCGCTGAAACCATCCTGCGTATGGCTTCCCAAAATAAGCTCAAGCTAGACGAACCGATCAATCCGTTCTGGGTCGACCCCGACATCAAAGACAATCCCTGGAACAAACTCCTAACCCCGCGTCTCTGCCTCTCGCACCAGACCGGCTTCGCCAATTGGCGTCGCATGACCAACAACGTTCTCACCTTCAAGTTCGAGCCGGGCACCCAGAGCAGCTACTCCGGGGAAGGCTACTTCTATGCTGCGCGCTTTGTGCAGAACAAGACACATGAGCCGTTAGATCGTCTTGCGCAGCAATACGTCCTCGGCCCTATCGGCATGAAGGACACCGCCTTTACCACACAGAAGTGGTTCACCGGCCGCCTAGCCCAGCCTTACACCAGCAATGGCTTCCAGCCACCTGTGCTGACCTCCACCTGGAACGCTGCCGACCTCGTCGAAACGTCCCTCACCGACTACGCCCACTTCGTCGCCAGCGTGATGCGCAACGAAGGCCTTAGCCCAGCCATCGGGGCGCAGCGCCTCGTTATGACCCGCGACTGGACCACCGAAGACGCACGTAAGCAGGTTTGCGCCCACGAAACGCACGGCTCTGCCTGCCACATCTCCGCGGGCATGGGTCTCGGCTGGC
>DATNKA010000068.1:0-2842 GCA_035603655.1 Candidatus Acidiferrales bacterium
ACTTGATGTGTTCCTTGGGCCGGGTAATTACCGAAACTTCCGAATTGCCGGTGATACGGCAACGACAGTACATGAATCGTGGTTTTGAGCAGCTATCGCCTAATCTCTATAGTCAATCTTCTATACGCTCTATGGCTGTCACGACCTGAGTTCCCGGTACTGAGCAGATCACCGCGTACAGGACTTCGGAGCCGAACGCAAAGTGTATGTGTGGAACGCGAGAGTTGGCGTTGAGAGGATGACACTCGGAACTTCTTGCGCGTCCTGAATCTCACTGGCTAGCGCAGTGCCATTAACTGTCTTCGTTCTGGTAATGACGAAGTCCTCGGTGACATTCACGATTGTGCCGCCCTGCACCGTGATCGACAGCGCCATTTTTCCCGTCCCGTCAGGATTCACAGTGTAGGTTCCGGAAAAACCGATGCTCGTAATGGACCGCGTGTTATTCGGCCCCGGCTCGTTAATGATGGCTGAACCCGTCAGGTTGCCATGGCCGTCCATCGTCTGCGTTCCCAGCGCCCGTGCAATGCCTCCGCTGTAAGAACCTACGATGCCGTAGTCTCCACAAAAACTTGCCAACGTGTATTTCAGCTGAGAAGGTTCACGGTCGTGATCCGTTTGGAGTATCGCCGCAAGAGAGGTCGTTCCGAGCGATGCGAGAAGAAGCAGACCTGACTTCCATATCCTAAGGAGTTCCATCGGAGTTTCACCTCGAAGTTCTCGAATATTGGAATGGTTCGATCTAGATGAATCCCGGCTGGGGGGAATTATAGTCCTGAGGCCTAAAGGACGTATTGTCGGAAACTCGGAAGTAATCCGCCGATTCGATGATCCGAACTCGGCGTTTAAGTGCACGAAAAACGGGGCGGGCTCAACCGGTCGATGCAACACTGGCTTGCAGTTTACTCGCCGGCGTTATCGGCAACTTCGCCCCGAACTTCCGAAAACCCGACATTTCAGGCGCATCGCGGAGTGCTTCAGAATCGACTGTTATTCAGTGAAGACTTGCAGATTAGACATCATGGGGTTTGCTCCCTCGTTTGCCATCGATTGTCGGGCGTGGGCTGTTCTTACAGGCAGGACTTGACCCTGGATCATGCCGGCGAGGAGGCAAGCGCGAGTGAAGGGGTATTAACGGGAATCTGCCGCATGCCCCGCTCCGTGGGTCGAAGACGACGGGTGCTCGTCGATCGCGTCCGGAGTTCCCGGCTGACTTACGGTAGTACCTGGCGTTGATGCCCATTGGAGCCGGCCCTTGCTATTCGCGCTTTCCTCTACAATTTTTGTGAACAACTGATCTTGCATGGCGATTCGTTTCGTATAGTCCACCACGTAACTGACGGTGAATTCCAACGATCCCGCATTTACAGCAAGTGCGACGGTAGGTTCCAATCGAGGGTTTGCGCTTTGATAGTTGTCACTCATCGCTTTCCAGGAGGTCTGCGCCTCGACCAGATACTCGCCGATCGCCTCCTTAGCTACTCGTAAAAGCATCTCCCTAGCAAGCTGGCAATCGCTGGTGGTTGTAAATAACACCTTAATCTCGTCCCAGATGAAATGGAATCCTTGCGAGTAGTTGAAAACGGACCCTTTCAAGACGGCGCTGTTGGGGATGTGAACGATCCGGCCGTTGTACAAGTCCCTGCTGACCCAGTTCCCCGTTTCTAGCAAGGTGGTTCGCAGGAGTCCGATGTCGATCACGTCACCTCGCGTATCGCCGATCTGAACTCTGTCTCCCATGGCGTACAGTTTTGAAAAACCGATCGAGAAAGCGCCGGCAATGCTGGCAAGCACGTCCTGCAGGGCTACTGCCACACCCGCACCCGCTACGCCGAAGGCAAAGCTGAGGCGGCCTAAACGATCCTCAAAGAGGATGGCAAGGAAAAGGAGAATCGAGAGGTATCCGGAAAAGACGACGAATTTGCGAACCTTATAACGTGCATCGGCTCGGCCAAAGCGCCGAGGCAGCGTTTGTTCGAGCACACGAAACACGGCGTGAATACAGAGGATTCCGATAATCGCGGCAACGCACTTGTCGAGGAACGAAAGCGAAACAGCCTGTTTTAAAAGATCGTGCATCCAACCACCACCAATCCCGGTTTGCTGCTACAGGGCCGAGGTAAGACTATTGAACCTCAATGCCTTCGAAAAACCGCGGTTTCTGATTCACGGGCGCTCGCCTCACTCTTGATCGATCGCTGCCTAGCGTCGAGTTGCCTTCTTTGACGCTGAATATCACGGCGAGGAGCCAATCTGATCGTCACCAGCCAGATACGCCATCGATAATAACCGTCGCCAAGTCTCTTCACACCATTTGTCTGCCGAAGGATGCCACCACTAGGAACGGACTTTGCCTTACGGTTTGCGTTCAAGCGCACGAAAAACCGGGTTTTTTGGAAACTACGGCTTTCCGGCTGGCAACGAGGGGTTACGAATGTTTTCTCTTGCTCGGTACCCGGAAGGGATTGACGAATCGGCTTGAGTGGTCACACTCATTGACCGCTTCGACCAACCTCGTGCCTATGACGTCGGGTTTGCGGCAACGCATTGGCGATTTATTCCGCTTCGAGGAAACCAGGCGGCCCGAGAATTTCATTTAGGAATTGACTTCTCATTTATACCTATTTACTCTAGGCATGTTTCGTAAATGCCTTATGGAAAACAGGAAGAACGTATCACGCGATCTCTTTCCCGGCGCTCTCGAGATGATGATTCTCGAGTCGCTCCGCCGTCAGCCTGCGCATGGATATGCTCTGGTCCAACACATCCAACTCCGCTCTAACAACCTGCTGCAGGTGGAAGAGGGCTCGCTCTATCCAGCGCTGCAACGGCTGCTCAAGGG
>DATNKA010000069.1:0-9023 GCA_035603655.1 Candidatus Acidiferrales bacterium
TGGCAGGAAGCCCAGGCAATCCGCGGAGGAATCCCGATTTGCTTTCCCTGGTTTCGCGCCAAGGCAGACGATCCGAAAGCGCCCGCACATGGGTTTGTGCGCACAAGAAGTTGGCAGCTCGAGTCCATTTTCGAAGACAAATCTGAAGACAAATCTGGAGTCTGCGTGAACATGTCCAGCGAGAGCGACGAGCAAACTCGGCGCTGGTGGCCTGCTGACTTTCGCCTTCTGCATCGCGTTGTTTTTGGTCCCAAGCTCACCCTGGAGCTCATCTGCACCAATACCGGCAAAACCGGGTTGCGGTTCGAAGCGGCCCTGCACACCTACAACCGAGTGGCCGACGTTGCGAACGTGCGGTTGGAGGGTCTGGATGCGGTGCATTTCCTTGACAATACCGACTCGAACGCAGCAAAGGTGCAGCACGGTGACGTGACGATTGCCTCGGCAACCGACAACGCATTTCTAGGCACTGAGAACGACGTTGATTTGATCGATCCGCAGTTGCGCCGTCACATTCGATTGGAGAAGGCCAATTCGCTCACTACTGTTGTGTGGAATCCCTGGCGCGAAGGCGCTGCGCGATTGGGAGACTTAGGCGATGGCGAATGGACTCAATTCCTCTGTGTCGAGGCGAGCAATATCCTGGCCGCATCTGTCACTCTGGCGCCTGGAGAGGAACACAAAATGACGGCGGTTCTGAGCGTAGCGAAATCGTAGCGAGCCGACTCTGCCGGTCGCGAGAGTACAGCGCTATGAACCTTAAGACGAGACGGCTCTCGGATCGGCCGATGCGCTGACAAACCCCGGCCTGTGTCACTTGCCAATTGCTTGGCACTCTCCCTCCCGGAACCCAGCACCAAACCGGTTGATGCGCAAACGCTGGACGGCTAAACCATTCTCCGGACAAAGATTGGCGAGTGGTGTTAGGCGCTCTCGAATGGAAGGTGGCATGCAATGAAGGATGCTCCAGGATTCTTGAAGCACGCCTCTCTCAGTTCGAACGACGGCCTGGTGATCAACATGGAGGGCAGCGAAAAGATGCGCTCGTGCGCTTGCAGGGGGCGTCTCGGTGTCGATTCGTCGCCAGATCTCCGCAGGGCTCCTCGTCATCTTCCAAGGGGCAAGCGCCTTATGGCGGCGGTGCTGGCTTCGCTCCAGGCCCAGGTTTAGGTGAATCCTTTCTGACCTGGGATGGATCACAGTATTTAGCTCACGGCTCCGAGGCGGGCATTCTGATTTTGCTCCCACGGACGAGCGTCAAATCCGTCTGCTGCATTATCTTCTTCCTCGTTTCGGACACGTGGGAGTGGAGCGTCTGCTCTGGAATTGGCGTTCCCAACATTTACGAATTCTAAGCGACGAGGAAAACATCCTGAAACGGCCGGAAATTGCTCAATTGTTTGAATCTGCCAGAGATCACACCAATCGTGCAAGCAGCTTTCGATCCGCAGCATCCAAGCGAATTGTGCCTGGCGACGGTTGATTTGCTCGTCGCGATACTGGCAAGCGAGGTCGGCAATCTCGCACTAAAGGTTGTGGCGTCGTGCGGTGTGTACTTGGCTGGCGGCATTGTCCTTCACCTCGTGAAACTGCCGCAAAAACCGCAGTTCGTGGAGACTTTCACCAGAAAGGGAGGCTTCAAGGATTTAATGGAGCAGATCCCGATTCACATCATCACCGCACACGCGGCTCTTCTCGGAGCTGCCCAATTCGGACTGCAGAGGCTGCGTAACCTCAACAAACGCGAAGAAGTAAAAGCTTCCCTCGCGCCTATTTAGTTCGCGTGACAAGATGGTAGAAAAAATAAAAAGGAGATCAGAATGGCAGCGAGCCCTCAACCGCAAGTGAAGAAACGAGCGAGCAAACAATCCGCGTGGAAACCTCTGACAGCGCACTACAAGGCAGTCTCAAAGCTCCACTTGCGGCAGTTATTCGCAGACGACCCCAAGCGCGGGCAGCGCATGGCAGTGGACGCGGTAGGTCTATATCTCGACTACTCCAAGAATCGTGTTACTGATGAGACCCTCAAGCTCCTTCTCCAGCTTGCCGCGGAGTCCGGCTTGCGAGCACGGATCGACGCCATGTTCAGCGGAGAGAAGATCAACATCACCGAAAAGCGAGCAGTGCTGCACGTGGCTCTGCGTGCTCCGAAAGATCAATCGATTCTTGTTGATGGAAAAAATGTGGTACCAGAAGTCCACGCTGTACTGGATCGGATGGCTGACTTTTCCAATCGAGTGCGCAGCGGCGAATGGAAAGGTCATACCGGAAAACGCATTCGGAATGTGATAAACATTGGAATCGGCGGCTCCGACCTTGGACCGGTTATGGCGTACGAGGCGCTCAAGCACTACTCGGAACGCTCGATGACCTTTCGCTTTGTCTCGAATGTGGATGGAACGGACTTCGCCGAGGCGGTGCAGGATCTCGATCCGGCGGAGACACTATTCATCGTCTCGTCAAAAACATTTACCACTCTCGAAACCATGACTAATGCTCAGACCGCTCGTGCTTGGTCGCTGACAGGGCTAGGGGGCGATGAAAAGTCGGTGGCAAAGCATTTTGTCGCGGTTTCGACCAATGATCCGGAAGTCTCGAAGTTCGGTATTGACACTGCGAACATGTTCGGATTCTGGGATTGGGTTGGCGGTCGCTATTCCATGGACTCGGCAATCGGCCTTTCCACCATGATTGCTGTCGGTCCCGAAAGCTTCCGCGCAATGCTGAGCGGCTTCCACGAAATGGATGGGCACTTCCGCACGGCTCCATTTGAGGCCAATCTGCCGGTTCTCATGGGGCTACTAGCAGTGTGGAACAACGACTTCCTTGGTGCAGAGACCGTGGCTGTACTGCCGTACGAACAGTACCTCAAGCGCTTTCCCGCATATCTGCAGCAGTTGACGATGGAGAGCAATGGCAAGCATGTCACGCTCGATGGGAAAGCAGTAGGCAAAGACACAGGTCCGATCTACTGGGGTGAACCTGGGACCAACGGTCAACATTCTTTCTATCAGCTGATACATCAAGGCACGCGCCTCATCCCCTGCGACTTCATCGGATTTGCGAAGACCTTGAATCCGCTGGGCCGGCATCATGACATGCTGCTCGCCAATGTTTTCGCTCAAGCGGAGGCGCTGGCATTTGGTAAAACGCCAGAGCAAGTGAAAGCGGAGGGCACTCCGGACTGGCTTGTGCCGCATCGCGTCTTTGAAGGCAATCGACCCACCAATACGATCCTGGCCGAGCGGCTCACCCCCGAAACACTGGGCAAGCTTATAGCGCTTTACGAGCACTCGGTCTTCACTCAAGGCGTGGTATGGAATATTGATTCGTTCGACCAATGGGGGGTCGAGCTAGGCAAAGTCCTGGCGCAGCGCATCATTCCAGAACTCGAGAACCCGGCTGAGCCTGTGCTGAATCACGACAGCTCAACCAGCACATTGATTCGTCGCTACCGCGAACTCAAGGAGGCCCAATGACAACCATCGGCTTTAACGATCCTTTATATATCTTGCCCTTCGACCACCGGGGATCGTTCCAGAGCAACATGTTTGGTTGGTCCGGCACGTTGAACTCAGCACAAACGGCAGAGATCGCCGCCGCCCAGCAAATCATTTACCATGGCTTCAAAGCCGCCGAGTCACGCGCCTCCCGCTGGCGACGCACTTGATGATTTCCGATGCGGATTGTCTCCTCGACGAGGTTGCCGAGGTCGGCTCGGATTCATTTCTCATTCATTGGGGAGGTAACAACAATTTGCACCGCACGGTGCAGCGTATTAAGGCTCTTGGAAAACGCGCTGAAGTGGCAATTAACCCCGCTACTCCTGCGTCGGTTCTGAAAGAAGTACTCCCAGACCTCGATCAGGTGCTGGTCATGACTGTGAATCCGGGCTTCGGACATCAGCATTTTCTTGGATTAATGTTGCCCAAAATCCGGCGGGTCGCGCAAATGATCGAGTGGATCAAGCCCGACTGTGAGTTAGAAGTCGAGGGGGGAATTGATTGGGCGACTGCTCCAATCGCAGTCGCAGCGGGAGCCAATGTCCTGGTCGCAGGTACGTCAGTATTTGGTGCTGACAAAGACGTGACGACCGCAAGGGATTCGTTGCGTGACGCGGCGACGCAGGTGACGCAGTGAATCAAACGCAATTTCTTGAAGAGGAGAATTTATGGAACTCGGAATGATAGGGCTGGGCCGGATGGGCGCCAACATGGTGCGTCGGCTAATCAAGAAAGGACACAGATGCGTTGTGTTCGACAGGTCACCACAAACGGTGGCCGGTTTAGTGAAAGACCACGCGATCGGAGCAGATTCGCTGATCGATCTGGTGAAGAAACTGGAGAAACCACGCGCAGTGTGGCTGATGGTTCCGGCGGCGGTCGTTGATCAGACCATCGCCGATCTGTTACCGCACCTCGAAGCAGGTGACATCCTCATCGACGGCGGAAACTCCTATTACGTGGATGACATTCAGCGTGCAAAAAATCTCGCTTCCAAACAGATTCACTACGTGGACGTGGGCACCAGCGGCGGCGTGTGGGGTCTCGAACGTGGCTACTGCATGATGATTGGCGGCGAGAAAGAGGTCGTCCAGCACCTCGATCCCATCTTCTCGGCACTCGCTCCTGGAATCGGTGACATATCACGCACGCCTGGACGCGAGAAACTCGATGGCACCGCGGAGCAAGGCTACCTGCACTGCGGCCCAAATGGCGGCGGCCACTTCGTCAAGATGGTGCACAACGGAATCGAATACGGGATCATGGCGGCCTACGCAGAAGGATTGTCGGTGCTGCGCTCAGCGGATGTCGGCAAACAACAGCACGGCGCTGATGCGGAAACCACTCCGCTACGCGACCCGGAACACTACCAGTACGACTTCAATCTGCGGGACGTCGCCGAAGTGTGGCGCCGCGGCAGCGTGATCGCGTCATGGCTGCTGGACCTAACTGCAACCGCCTTGATTCAGGATCCCGGGCTTTCGAAGTTTGCGGGCCGCGTGTCCGATTCCGGCGAGGGCCGCTGGACGATCAAAGCCGCGATCGACGAAGCGGTGCCGACCCCCGTGCTGACCGCTTCACTTTACGAGCGTTTCAGCTCACGCGGCGAAGCAAACTATGCCGACAAGCTGCTGTCCGCGATGCGGTTCGAATTCGGCGGTCATTTGGAAAAGCCGAAAGAAAAATCTGAGGCTGCTTAAAGGAGGGATATTCATGACCAATTTCCACTCAGACGCGCTTGTTTTCTTCGGCGCCACCGGCGATCTCGCTTACAAGAAGATTTTTCCCTCCCTGCAAGCAATGGTGAAGCGAGGACATCTCAATGTACCCGTCGTCGGCGTAGCCAAAGCTGGATGGAATCTCGATCAACTTCGCGCTCGCGCGAAAGACAGCTTGGAGAAACATGGTGGGGTGGATTCCGCCGCTTTCGAAAAGTTGACCGGCTTGCTGCGCTATGTCGACGGTGACTACCAGGATCCGGCAACCTTCGCCGCGCTTCGCCAGCAGCTCAAAGACGCGAAACGCCCGGCACATTATCTGGCAATCCCGCCGGTTCTGTTTGAAACCGTGGTCCAACATCTCGCCGAATCCAACTGCGGACGTGGCGCCAGGGTTATTGTGGAGAAGCCTTTCGGGCACGATCTGGCGTCCGCGCAGGAACTGAATAGGGTTCTGCTCGGCGTCTTCGATGAAGCCGACATCTTTCGCATCGACCATTACCTTGGAAAGCGCGCTGTGAACAATGTGGTGGCGTTCCGCTTCGCCAACACTTTTGTGGAATCTTTTTGGAACCGCAACCAGATCGAGAGCGTCGAGATCACGATGGCGGAAGACTTCGGGGTAGAGGGCCGCGGAGGGTTTTACGATCAGACTGGAACCATCCGCGACGTTGTCCAGAACCACCTGTTCCAGGTGTTGTCAAATCTGGCGATGGAACCGCCCGTCCGCTCCGATAGCGAGTCAATCCGCGACGAAAAGGTCAAAGTGTTGCGAGCGATTCCACCGATCGAGGAGAAGAACCTGGTGCGCGGCCAGTTCCGCGGCTACCGCGATGAAAACGGGGTTGCGAAGGATTCGCAGACCGAGACCTTTGCCGTAGTGAGGCTGGAAATCAATTCCTGGCGGTGGAAAGGTGTGCCGTTCTACATTCGCGCTGGCAAGTGTTTACCGACGACTTGCACCGAGATCGTCGCTAAGTTTCGCAAGCCGCCGACCCTGATTCCCGATAGCCAGTTGGTCGAAAATCACCTTCGCCTCCGATTGAGTCCAGAAATCACCATCGCGATGGGGATGATGAACCTCGCCGCTAACGCTGAAGGACTCGCGCTCGAGGCGGGCGAGATGGTAGCCAGCCATTCTCCACATGCGGATGAGATGGATGCGTACGAACGCGTGCTGGGAGCGGCAATGTCCGGAGACAGTACCTTGTTCGCGCGCGAAGACTACGTCGAAGAAGCGTGGCGGATCGTGGAACCGGTACTGAAAAAGAACACGCCGGTTCATGAGTATGCGCCAGGGACCTGGGGCCCGAACGAAGTTGATCGAGTGGCGCCAAGCGGGGGCTGGAGCAATCCGGGCGAGAAGAAAGTACTTGCACGTGCGAGCGAGGCGGCCTGATGAAGATTAAAGTCTATCCCGATGCCGACGCGGTCGCTCTCGAAGCCGCAAAACTAATCGCCAAAGCGGCCCAAGAGGCAGTCGCGGCTCGGGGCAAGTTCGTGATGGCGGTGAGTGGTGGAAAAACACCGTGGATCATGCTTCGCGATCTCGCAAAGCAAGAAGTGCCGTGGAACGGCGTGCATATCGTGGAGGTGGACGAGAGAATTGCACCCGAAGGCGACCCCGATCGGAATCTTACCCACTTGCGTGAGAGCCTGCTGGAGCATGCACCTTTACGCCCTGACCAGATCCATGCCATGCCGGTAGAAGCGACCAATTTCGAGACGGCTTGCATGCGATATGCACTGACTCTGAACGAAATCGCAGGCTCACCGCCTGTGCTCGATCTCGTTCACTTGGGACTCGGACCCGACGGCCACACCGCTTCGCTGGTGCCGGAAGACCCGGTCCTCGATGTGAAAGAGACAGACGTTGCACTCACGGGAATCTACCAGAACCGGCGGCGCATGACGCTAACCTACCCGATTATCAATCGCTCCCGTCGCGTCCTTTGGCTAGTAACCGGAAGCGAAAAAACGCGAATGCTTGCCCGCTTGCAAGCTGGGGATGTTTCCATTCCGGCCGGCCGCGTCAGCAGGGATCATGCGGTGGTTTTGGCAGATCTCGCCGCCGCGGGCCAGATTGGTAAGGCATCGAAGACAGAAGTGGCTTGAGAGAACGAGGTTTGTCTGCAGTGACGCCGGATTATTCTGCGACCTGATCATGAAGGAGAGAACATGCGCATTGGAATCGCCGCCGATCACGGCGGGTTTGGATTGAAACAGGACCTTCGCAGCCGCCTGACTGCCGCCGGTCATAACATTGTTGACTTCGGTGCAAACCGCCTTGAGCCGGGCGACGACTACCCGGATTTCGTTATTCCGTTGGCGCGGGCGGTGGCTTCAGGCACGGTAGAGCGCGGGGTTGCTGTTTGCGGAAGCGGGGTGGGTGCTTCCGTCTGCGCCAACAAAGTTCCGGGAGTCCGCGCCGCTCTAATCAATGATCACTTCTCGGCTCGGCAAGGGGTCGAGGACGATCACATGAACATTGTTTGTCTCGGTGGCCGGGTCATGGGGGCCATGGTTGCCTGGGACCTTGTCGAAACTTTTCTGGCAGCTGACTTCAGCCAGGCTGAACGCCACCGGAGACGTCTGGGCAAAGTTGCCGGACTTGAAAAAAAAGCCGCCAGTGAGGTCGGAGCCGGGACTTCGGCGATTCCGGCGTAGTCGAAAGACCGAATTTGAAACAGGACTCTTCAGTTCCTCTCATGCTCTTCATTTGATCCTGCTGCTTCCGGAGATAATTCGGGCGAGCGAAATGTGCCGATGGGGATCGTACCCGCCAATCCGTTCCCGGTGGACTCCGGGATCGAAGACAGTCCGTGGCGAAGAGCACGCCAAGGCGCTCGTTAAGTTCGCCTTTACTACTTTCGACCCTGGATGGTCGGTATAACTTTCCTTTGTGCATGGGCGGGCCACGGTGCCGCATCGGAGTGATAGCCTGATTTAATGGCAAAGGACGCAGCCGGCACAGTGCTCTCGGTCGCGGGACGTGACATCCAGATAACGCATCCCGGTAAGCTCTATTTCTCATCGCAAGCACAAATCTCAAAACTCGATCTTGTGCGTTACTATCTATCCGTGGCGCCGGGCGCGCTCGCCGGAATCCGCGATCGTCCGATTGTTCTAAAGCGTTTCGTCAATGGCGCCGAGGCAGAGGCGTTTTATCAAAAGCGTGCACCCACCCAGCGGCCCCCTTGGTTGCGAACGGTCACGCTGTCATTCCCTTCGGGCCGGACTGCGGAAGAGATTGTTGTAGATGACGCGCCTGGGCTTGCTTGGATCGTTAATCTCGGCTGCATTGAACTACACCCGCATCCGGTCCGCTCCGGCAATCTTGATCACCCAGACGAGTTGCGGATCGATCTCGATCCGGTTCAGGGCGTTAGTTGGGCGGATGTTCGCCGTGTCGCTCTCGAAGTGCAAGGGCTGCTCGAAGAGTTAGGGCTTCGCGGCTGGCCCAAAACTAGCGGTTCACGCGGCATGCACGTCAATGTACGTATCGAACCGCGCTGGACGTTCGCTGAGGTGCGCCGCGCCGCGGTCGCATTTTCGCGCGCAGTGGAGCGGCGGGTACCCGCTCTGGCCAGTTCGAAATGGTGGAAAGAAGAGCGTCATGGCGTCTTCCTCGATTACAACCAGAATGCGAAGGACCGGACCACTTGCTCTGGGTATTCGGTACGAGCGCTCCCCGACGCCCGTGTCTCGGCGCCGCTTCTCTGGCACGAAGTTCCTGACTGTGACCCAGCTGACTTTACGATTTTCACGATACCGGAGCGCTTCGCGAAAATCGGTGATCCGC
>DATNKA010000070.1:0-12763 GCA_035603655.1 Candidatus Acidiferrales bacterium
CGGGGTCCGGGTGCGCGCTGCCGATATTCTGGCGCAACGGCTGCCTTCGGTGCCGAACAAGCCCCCGGCGGATATAGCGGTATCTGGATCCGCCACCTCGGAAAACGGTAAAGTTGCCGTACCGGGACCTGTCACTGGCCCAGCCGCCAAGCCCCTGAGTCCCAGCGATAGTTCCGGGAAGCCCAAGGTTGTCCAACCAGCTGGGACGAGGCCGATACCCAGCGTACCCGGCGGCGGCACCGTGGCTGCGCCCTCCGCCGCTGCAAATGCTGTCAAACCCGGCGGGGCGCACAGTGTACCGGTGGGAAGCCAAGCCACTCCGGGTCATTCTCAGAACGGGGATGCTCCAAAGAAAGCCCCTCCGAAGGCAGCCGCGGGCGATCCGGCGTCGACGGTTTCTCCAAGTGCTGGATCGAATTCCGCAGGTTTGCCGGCGACACCGGCAACGGCGCGGCCTAAACCTCCCGTCTCCCAGCCCAATCCGCAGCCGCCTGCAACGGATGATCCGCACTAGCGTGCCCATCACTTACACTTCGGGAGAGCAAATTGAGGTCTACCGGTTCAGCATCCCGGTAACGGTTGGCGTGCCTTTGCTGGCGCTATTTCTGCAGGCGTTCATCCCCAGGCGTTTTCCGTTCTTCTCCATCTTCGACCTGCCTTTGCTGGTAACAATTTTCTTTGCCATGGCGCGGCGGAATCCGATTTCCGGCCTCTTTACCGGGGCCGCCATTGGTCTGGCGCAGGATATGTTGGGCGCCTATCCCATCGGAATTTACGGCATTGCTAAGACGGTGGTGGGTTATGGGGCATCGTCACTCGGGGCGAAGTTAGACGTGGAAAATGCTGGCGCGCGGTTGCTGGTTACACTGGGATTCTATCTGCTGCATGCAGCAGTCTATTTCACCGTGGCGCGTGGCATGGTCAATATGACGCTGAACTGGAGTTGGAGCCGTGGACTCTTAGCGGGTCTGGCAAACGCAGTTCTCGGTGTGGGACTGTATTTTCTGCTGGATAAGTTCAAACAGAGAACCTAAAACCAGTTCTCAGCTCTCCGTATGAGTAGGCTGTGACTTACGTTACTTTCCGTTTCTCCCGGATTAGCTCCCTAAGAGCTAGAATTGATTTACATCCCCTACAGATTCGAGAGGCTCGGACCGGGCATGGTTCGTGTATCAACTCAGAATTGAGAAGCGAGAACTGAGAACTGATGTTTAGCCGTGACGAAAAGGTATCGGCAGTCCGCCTGACGGCGGCGCAGTACATGATCTTAGCCATCTTTCTCGTGCTGGCCTACGGATTGTGGCGGCTGCAGGTGATAGAGGGGGGTAAGTATGCGTCGGCGGCGGAAAAAAACCGCATTCGCAATGTGCCGATTCTCGCGCCTCGTGGCAAGATTCTGGACCGCGAAGGACGCATCATCGTCGACAACTATCCGTCGTTTTCCGCTTTGCTGCTGCGCGATTCCTCCCGTGACCTCAACGCTGACGCGGAGATGATTGCGCAAGGACTCCATCTGGATCCGAATGAAGTGCGGACGCGCATCCACCATTTCGCTTCCATGCCGCAGTATCAGCCGATCTTTCTGAAAGAAGACATTACTCAGGACGAACAGGCCTTTATCGAAGCGCATCGCAACGAGTTGCCCGAACTGGATACCATCAGGGCGGACCGGCGCTTGTATCCGCGCAAGGGATTTATGGCACACCTGATCGGCTATGTGGGCGAAGTGACGGAAGACATGCTGAACCAGGCGCAGTTCGAGCTTTATAACCCGGGCGACGTGGTCGGAGTATCCGGCGTGGAGCGGCAGTATAACAACGCCTTGATGGGAAAGAACGGAGCGCGGCAGGAGTTGGTGAACAGTCACGGACGCGAAGTGGGCCTGCTGGGTGAAACCGACGCGGTGCCCGGAAAACAGTTGAAACTCACAATCGATATTGACCTGCAGATCGCGGCCGAGGAAGCGCTGGAAGGGAAAAACGGCGCCATTGTGGCCATGGATCCTCATACCGGTGAGATCCTCGCGATGGTGAGCCGTCCTACCTTCGATCCTAATGATTTTGCGGTGCGGGTCTCGCGAGATGAGTGGAACAAATTGGTCACCGATCCCGATAAGCCGCTGCTCAATAAGGCGATTCAGGCGCAACTGGCGCCGGGATCGACTTTCAAGATCATCATGTCGGTGGCGGGTTGGCAGGAAGGCATTGCCCAGGACCTGCACGTGAACTGCACCGGCGGCGCGGAGTTTTACGGGCGGCGGTTTGGTTGCTGGGTAAAGGGCGGACACGGCCCCGTAAGTTTGGAGAAGGCTATCTACCAGTCTTGCGATGTCTTCTTCTACACGCTGGCGGAAAAGTTAGGCATCGACCGCATTGCCAGGTACGCCACCGCGTTCGGCTTGGGACAGAAAACGGGAATTGACCTTCCCAATGAGGTGACGGGCGTAATGCCCTCGGAAGAATGGAAGATCAGGAACTTTAAACAGAAATGGTTTGCCGGAGAAACGATTTCGGTAGGCATCGGCCAGGGCGCGGTTGCTATCACACCGGTGCAATTGCTGCGGGCCATCTCGGCGATTTCTATGGGTGGACGCATGGTTGTGCCCCACGTGGTCGATCCGCAAGAGCTCCCCAGCGGATACGTCGAGACCAGTCACGTTTCTGAAACCAAGAGCGTTCCTATCGATCCGAACGGTTGGACCTTTATTACTGATGCCATGTCGCGGGTTCTGCTGCCGGAAGGGACGGCTCCCTCGGCGCATATTCCGGGAATTGATATAGCCGGTAAGACAGGATCGGCGCAGATTGTCTCGCTGGCTACGCGGGCGAAGTTCAAGAACAGTGAAGCGCTGGCTCAGAATGGATGGTTCGTGGGATTCACGCCACGACGTAATCCCGACGTTGTTGTCTGCGTGCTGTTCGAAGGCGGAGAGCACGGAAGGTTGGCGGCTCGTGTAGCGACACAAGTGCTGAAGGCCTATGTCGACAAGCAGCACCGCTTGCCCAACAAGATGGTGGAGAAGCCGAAGAGTGACGGCAAGGTTGATATGGGCGCACTCTGGACAGCGCCCGAGGGCGACAAGTTAGAGGGCGGAAGGTTCTCCGTGGAGTTGCCGAGAAAAGCGGCGGTGGTGGCGACTGCTGCTCCGGGGATGTTGCCGGCGCACTAGGACTGTGGACGATGCGAGGGCGGGACGCCCGTCGCGACAGCCGGCGGGATGCCGGCGGTACAACGCTGAAAGCCGAAAACTATATGTGTAAGCGAGGAGCCAGGAGCTAGAAGCTGTTCTTATGTCACGTTACGTTTCATTTCGCGATTTTGACTGGCTGCTGCTGATCTTTGTGCTCATGATCTGCGGGCTGGGGGTGATGGAGATCCGCAGCGCCACCATGCACACTAAGTTTGCCGGCTCCCACATCAAGCAGATGTACTGGGTGGCTGCGGGCGTTGGGATGATGTTTCTGATCAGTCTCGTCAATTATCAGGCGCTGCTGGATCGGATTCATTGGTTTTACATTGCGGCGGTCGCATCGCTTATGGCGGTGATGATCTTTGGACAGAAGTACCTCGGCGCGAAGCGCTGGATCAAGATGCCCGGCGGCAACCACTTCCAGCCCTCCGAATGGGTGAAGCTGATTCTGATATTGGCAGTGGCGAAGTTCTTTGCCGATTTGCGGCATCGCGAACTTTCCTGGCCGGACTTTATGAAAGCCGGAGCCATCGTCGTGATTCCAATGTTGCTGGTCTTGAAGCAACCTGACTTGGGCACGGCTCTCACTTATATTCCCATCGCAATCATGGGAGTTTTTCTGGGCGGAATGCAGTGGAGGCAAGGGTTGCTGGTGGCAGTGCTCGCCGGGATCGCCGTCGGAGCTGTATTTTTTGTCCCCCGCGTTCACGTTCTGAAGACTTATCAAAAGCAGCGGCTAACCAGTTTTCTGCAGCCGGAAGACGATCCCCAGGGGTCGGGGTACCAAGTTGAGCAATCCAAGATTGCGGTGGGATCTGGAGGGTTGTGGGGCGGAAAAGGCTCCCAAACGCACGGTGCTTTCCTGCCCGTTCCCCAAACGGATTTTATTTTTGCGGCATTTTCTGAGGAACATGGATTCGTGGGCGCTCTGGGGGTTCTGCTGCTATACTTCATTGTGCTGATGCGTTTGACGCAGAACGCGCAAACAGCGCCCGACCGCGCTGGCACGTTCGTGGTGATGGGTGTGGTGGCTGTGCTTAGCTTCCATATCCTGGTCAATGTCGGCATGGTGGTCGGTTTTATGCCGGTCACCGGAATACCTCTACCGCTGATGAGTTACGGTGGGTCTTCCGTTCTGTTCATGTTCCTGGCGCTGGGGATGGTCATGAATGTACGTATGCGCCGGTTTGTGAATTAGCTGGGTTAGCCAAGATTGGGTGAGCCGGCTGAGGGACATGAAGTTCGAACCGGAAGTTTGAATTAGGAAGACGGTAGAAAGCAGTCGCTGCCCTGGTTAGGCGCAGCCCAAAAATATCGATCGCCCTCGCGTAAAGGGGGTATTTCACCGGCCAGTCGAGCGATAAAAGGCCGGGCAGGATTAAAGCAATAAAGCTGCTGGCAGGGAAACGGCCCCCCGACCCGAAAAGGGTCTGAGAGTGCGGTCACAAATCCGGCAGACGGAAAGCGAATAGTGCAGAAGAAACCCAAACTTGTGCAGCGGATTCGGTCAGGGAGCAACCTCCCGGACCCCAGCCGTCCCCGATCCGGGGCCAGCATCGCGACGCTCGATCCTCCCGGTTCCTTCCTCGCTCCGCCCCGGTGAACCCCGTCCGAACTCTTTAAAAGAGTCGGAGTGGGACCGGAGTGTCCATGAACAAAGAGTTGTTTGTTTCTTCCACGCCTCACGAGACTAAAGTGGGCATGGTGGAAGATGATCTTCTCGCGGAAATCTACCTCGAGCGCGAAAATGAATACACCTTAGCGGGGTCTATCTACAAAGGCCGTGTCACCCGAGTGCTGCCCGGCATGCAGTCTGCTTTTGTTGACATTGGGCTGGAGCGCGATGCGTTCCTCTACGTTTCCGACTTTATGGAGTTGGAGGAGCACGACGAGGATGTAACCGACATCGTGCCCGCTGGTCGCGGCGTGCAGGACATGCGTCCACAACCGGCGCAGGGGGTTGAAGGAGCGGATGTGGCAGAGCTGGCGGGAACGCCTGAACGCGCGTCTCATCAGGAATTTGGCGGAGCCGAGGAACCTACGGACGGCCAACCATCGATAACCGCCGGGAGTTCGGCGGATCCTTCCGCCACAGCAGGCAGAGATGCGCAAGAGCGCGAACGTGGAGGTTGGCGCGGACGCCGTCGTCGTCGCGGCGGACGGCGCGATGGACGCGGAGAGGGCCGTGACCGGGCTGCAGAGACGCGGGTGGCAGCCCCCGTGGCTGAGAGTACGCCGGAGCCTCCCCCGGCACTTACTCGTCCGGTGGAACCGCGGAGAAGCCAGCCGTTCGGACCGCCCGCGGGATACCAGCCAATCATTCTTCCAGGAGAGTCAATTTCCAAGTACCGAGGATTAACCCAGCCCCCGGTGGCGCCATCGCGCCCCCGCGGAGAGCGGACGTTTGAAGGTCGAACATCCGAGCCAGAATCGCAAGGTGATGCTGCCGCGCCTCTCGCCGCCACTTTCCCGGACGATGAACCTATCTTTGCCGCTGCCCTTGCTCATGCGCAGCTTGAACCACGTGACCATGCGCAGCCGGATCATGAAAAAAACCTAGAGGCGGCCGCAACTTCGGTGGACTGGAACCGTGAGTTTGCCCGTCAGGACGCCAAAACTGCCGGTGATGTGCCGGTCGCTTTAGAGTCAAGCGTGCAAGAAACCTCGGAAGTAGAAGGAGAAGACGAGAGGGGATCTGTTCCCGAGCTGTCCCATGAGGCTGTCGCCACCGATGAACAGATCGTGGCTTTCGCCTCGCCTGGGACATTGGAAGAAGAGACCATCGACGAAGAGGAAGCGGACACCGTCCGCTACGAACAGGCGTCGGATGAAGGCTACGACGAGTTCGAAGAGGAGACGCAGGCGGCTGGTCAGCAAGCTTCCGAGAGTAGTCCGCGCGAATTTTCTGAGGTGCGCGAGACAGTAGAAGAGATTCATATGACTTCTTTAGCGGAGTCGGGTGCCGTGCCTGCGGAGGGCGCGGCCGAAACCGAGGAAGACTCCGAGGAACTGGAACTTGAGGAGGCTCAAGCTCAAGCAGAAGCGTTGCTCGACGCGGAAGCGCGGGGCGCGGGCACGGTAGATGCGCGCGCTGAAGTTCGTGCTCCCGCGGCAACGGCCGGCTACACGCAGCGAGCGCCGCGTCCGCGGCCCGGTTTTGACCGCCGGAGTGGTGGACGCCGCGGCGGTGGTGGTCGCCGCTTTCCGCGTCGCGAAGCGCAAGAGGTTCCGAAGATCAGCGACCTGCTGAAGGAAGGCCAGGAAATTCTGGTGCAGATTGCTAAAGAGCCTATCGGTAAAAAGGGCGCGCGCATCACTAGCCATATCGCTCTGCCGGGACGGTTCCTGGTATACATGCCGACCGTGAACCATACGGGAGTTTCGCGCAAGATCGCCTCCGATGAAGAGCGGCAGCGGCTAAAGCGAATCGTGATGAGTGAGCGCGACAACGGACATGGCGGATTCATCGTTCGCACCGCGGCGCAGAGTGCGAGCGAGGAAGAATTGCGGGCTGACATTCGTTTCCTGAAAGGCCTGTGGAGCGACATCAAGACGCGAGCTGAGGCGTCCAAGCCACCGGCGCTGATCTATCACGATCTCAACGTAGTAGAGCGAGTTCTGCGCGACCAGGTTACATCAGACTTTTCCGTGATCTGGGTCGATACGGAGCCGGAATATGAACGCATTCTGCGCTTCTTTAATCGCTTCCAGCCCGGCTTGGTGAAGCGCGTGAAGCTCTATACCAAAGAGACGCCGCTGTTTGAGCAGTTCGGCCTGGCTGAGGAAATGAACAAGGCGCTCAAGTCGAAAGTGTGGCTCAAGAGCGGTGGCTACATCGTGATCAATCAGACCGAGGCGCTGGTGGCCATCGACATCAATACCGGCAAGTACGTGGGCAAGACCTCGCGCCTCGAAGATACGATCGTCAAAACCAACGTGGACGCCATCAAAGAAATTGTGCGGCAGATTCGGCTGCGCGATCTCGGCGGCATCATCATCATCGACTTCATCGACATGGATGAGCGTCGCAACCGTCAGCGCGTGATGCAGGCCCTGGAAGAGGAACTTCGCCATGACCGCGCCCCCTCGAAAGTTCTGCAATTCAATGATTTCGGCCTGGTTGCAATTACCCGCAAACGGGTCAAGCAATCGCTGGAACGCACCATTGGGGCGCCTTGTCCCTATTGCCAGTCTACCGGCTACGTGAAGTCCCTGACCACCGTGGCGAACGAAATCTACGTGGAGATGCGCAAGATCGCGAAACATCTGGAGCACGAAGATGTGATGCTGCGGGTGAATCCGGATGTAGCCAAGGAACTGAAGGGCAACAATGCTCGCCTGCTGAACGAGATGGAAGAGCTAACCAAGCGGACAATTATTGTAAAGAGCGATCCGGCGCTGCATCAGGAGCAGTTCGATATAAACTAGCTGTTAGCCGTCGGCGATCGCCGATCAGTGCCCATGTGGGGGGACAGCCGCCCCGGCTGTCCGCCCGCCAAAGTCCCGCCCTGCCTCGCGCCCCGAGGCAAGCTGTGCTCCCGGCTGTGAAAGGGCGCGGCTTCCAACCGCACCGCTCGGTTGGAAGGCCAATGAAGACGCGGGCTTTAGCACGTGACCGGCGTTTCATCCATCGGCCTGCGTTTTTGAGTGCCTCCCCGGGTTGGATTCTTTTCCGAAATTCCCTACCATGTTGCGCTGGAAACCGCCTTGCAAGCTGAACCCGAACAAGGAAGGATAAAGGCGTTCGTTTGGTTTGTGTTTGACCAAGCTTCTGTGCTGTTGTTCGGGGCCGACAGGAGCGATTCTCATCGTTGCTTTCAAGTTCCTAGCTCGATAATTTCTGTCGCTACCCCTCTACCGAACTGGCATTTCCAAATGGCAAATACCCTTCTCTAATGGAATCGATGACAACCACTTTAGACGTTAGACAAAGCTGGACGCGTCGTTCTGCCCCAGCCGGTGCGGGACGAAATGAACTCCGCGCAGGCGACTCGCTGGCACCGGAAAGCTCGGAAGACCGCATTGTGCTTCGTCCGCGGAGGGGGAGGAGTCGGGTTGCACAAGACACAAGGAATCTCGGTCTTCAGCACCGGGGAGCCGATTTCGGCCGAATCCTCAGATGAAACGCTGCGCCAAATGCGCCGCGAGCGCGAACTTGGTTTTCTGGGCAATCCTCCTGCGCGCGCGCCGCGACAAAAAAAGCTCGGTGAGATGGTTCTTCGACAGCGCGTGTTGGTGCCGGCGCCGCTGCCCGCTCATGAACATCACGCCCGCAGCTTCGCCGCCTTAGCGGCTGCGAGTCCAAAAACTGCCGGTCGCGCCGCTGACAGTCTCGCCAAGGTGTACGCAACGCTCACCAGATATCCGGGAAAACAGCGCCTGAGCGCTGAATATGCGGCTCCGCTCGTGTAAGAGTTTGAGTACAGGCTTACCCTCGAATGGCTCGACGGCGATGACTGTCGTGCCGCCATCCACAACATCGCAAAGATGGGAATCGTCGGCGTAGCGGTATATGACGGGTTCGTTGCGGCGTGTGCACTCGAAACAGGCCGGAATATGCGCCAATTCCAACTTCTGGGTGTGGAAATACGAAAGGTCGCGACCATGCCGCCGGCGCTCTAGCTCCCTGGATGCGCCAGCGCCTTCACCGCCAGGTCAGAGCGGTCGCGCAGTTTCTGCACGGTTTCGTGGATGGCCTTCACCGAACCGGCATCGCCATTTTCGGCCATCTTTGCAACGCTTCCCGCGTCTTCCGTGGCGGAGCTCGCGATATCGAGCAAAACGACGAGTGCGTCCGCGTGGAGCTTCCACAGAGAAGACATGCTCTGGCTGCGTTTGAGTTCTTCGAGTTCGGTGTTCACCCGCGCCACGCATGAAACCAGGCGGATCAGGGTACGGGCGACGTCGGCACGAAGGCTCTTCTCCTCAAGAAATCCCGCATTGTAGGCATCGGCCTCGGGCGCGGTCAGCGTCAGATTGAAAAAGCGCATCGGGACAATCTGGCGGTACTTGGGATCAGCCACGCGGACGAACACGCGGATCGATTCCTCGACGCGTCGTAATTTGCCTTCCTCGGCTGAGATTTGCTGGGCCGTGATGGCAGGCGGATGAAAAGCTTGAGCCGGTGCGGGTACTTTCGCAGCGGCCGCTCGCGCGGCTTTCGCAGCCGTGGCAGCTCCCCCAGATGTCGGCATGCCACGTCCAGCGCTGGGTGCGAGCAACGACTTTCTAATGGGTGGACGCCGGTCGAGTTCCTTTTTCAATTTGGAGACGCGCTGGAATTTTTCCAATGCGCCGCCATAGTCGGCCGAGAGCATTTCTTTTTGCTCAATCGCGGCCACATGCTCGACCGTCACTTCCACTCCGTCGACGGTGCTCAGGATGCTACCGCCCATTTCGTCAAGGGCTTGCGCGAACTGTTTGATTTCACCCAGAGCCTTGGCGAATAGTTCGTCGAACCGGGCGCCAAATGTGGCATTGTGGGCTGCCACCGTTGCCAGTACGCCAGGATGATAGAACGAAGAATCCAGCCAGCGTTTTAATTCACGCACTCGCGAAACTATCGCGGAATCGATAAGTGAATTGAAATCACGATAGCGGGCAATCTCTTCGCGCAACGGATCGAAATTTCGCAGGAGCTGTACATGCTCTTCGGGAAGTGACGGCACGTCGGTATCGGCAAGGATTTCGATCAAAGCAATTTCAAATGGAGAAAGCGGCAACGAACCATCCAGCCCATAACCTTGCTGCTGCCATTGGCCGTGCACCCGGGGATGGCGATAGAGAAAAGTTGAAATCAGGTCAGTCTTGTCGCGGTTGATCTCGCTGGGTTCACGGCGACGGACAAAGTAGCGAAGCAGGGCCTCGGCAACTTCCGAGTCGGTGTCTGGCGTCAGCGCCTGCCGCAACATCGCGGGGCTGATGGCCATGTCAAGCACATGCAGCCAGCGATACATGCGCGATAGAGTTTCCGGAAGATCCCGATCGATATGGCGAAGCGCAAGTTCATCCAGCCCGCCCGGCAGAGGAATCTCACCGCCGAGCAAATCCCGCAGCAGCTTCTGATAAAAACCCTGGACCGTCGCCAGGATTGCCAACTCAAATTTAAGATCCTCGGCCAAGAAACGCTCCGCGAGCGAGATTCTCCCTGTCGGTTGGGGGAATTCTTTACTGCTGTCTAAGTAAAGACGAATGTTACTGCCGCCGCAAGTTACTTGCGGAGCGACACTGTTACGCACCGGCTTCCGCTTTCCGAAAGGGCATGGACTTCCGCGCGAGAGCTGCGTCCAGCAATTTCGGCCTTACGCTCTTTGCGCAGCTTATCGGCAAGATAACGGGAATTCCTCTGGTGTGGCTATGCGCCCCGGCCCTGAGGCCACGGTGCCAGGGTGACGCCGAAGCTACTTCTTGATCTGCTTCAGAATCTCACGCGCGGCGTTCGCGCCCGAGCCTCCCGTCAATCCGGCCCCGGGATGCGTGCCACTGCCACAAAGATAGAGGTTGTCGATCGGCGTGCGGTAGCGCGCCCAGTCGAGCAGTGGCCGCATCGTGAAAAATTGATCGAGCGCCAGATCACCATGGAAGATTTGTCCGCCGCTCAATCCATAGACATCTTCCAGATCCTGCGGCGTGATGATCTCGTGCGTCAGGATCATCTCGGGGAGATTCGGAGCGTACCCTGCCAGCGTCTGTACAACAGTTTGTCCGAGCGCCTTTCGCTGGCTCTCCCAATCGGTCTTAAGCTTGTAAGGCGCGTACTGCATGTAGATCGACATCACGTGCTTACCTTCGGGGGCGAGCGTGGGATCGGTAAGCGAGGGGATCGTAACCTCAAGGTAAGGCTGATGCGAGAAATTTCCGTACTTGGATTCGTCGAAGGCGCGCTCGAGATAGTCGATCTCTGGCCCGATATGGATGCGTCCCTTGAGCGCACTGGTGTCGCCGTCTTTCAACCCGGTGAAATCCGGCAGGCCGGAGAGCGCCAGGTTAACTTTTGCGACCGTACCATTGCCCCGGTAGTGCCGCAGCTTTTGCACGAAGTCGGGAGAAAGATGAACGGGATCGATCAGCTTGAGCAGCGTGCGCTTGGGATCGGCGTTGGAGATGACGGCCGTGGCGCTGATTTCTTCTCCGGTGCCGAGCAGCACGCCTGTGGCTGCGCCTTCCTTTACCCGGATCTCGATGACCTCGGCGGCGGTGCGAAGCTCAGCGCCGGCAGCCTTCGCGGCGGTGGCCATGGCTTGCGTGAGCGCGCCCATTCCGCCCGCGGCGAACAACGCCGAGCCGGCGGGATGTGAATCGCCAGCGGCTCTAATCAGCAACTGCAGGCTGCTGCCCGCCGACCACGGTCCGAGAAACGTTCCGAAGATGCCACGCGCCGCGATGACCGCGCGCAATAATTCGGTCTCAAAATATTCAGAGACCAAGTCGGCCACAGCCATTGGACCCCAGCGCAGCACGCGGTACATATCTCTCTTGCCGAGGTTTCGCAGCGCCCGGCCGGTCTTGAGCATGCTCCACAGATCGCCGCCGCTGGGGTGATCGATGTCGGGCGGGGTGGTCGCGAGAACTTCCCCGATTACTTCGCTGATTTTCCCCAGTGATTTCTCGAACTCAGGATATTTCTCCGCATCTTTTTCTGAGAATGCTGCGATTGCCTGCGCCGATTTGTTTGTGTCCTGATAAAGAGAAAGAGCCCGACCGTCCGGCGAGAGCGCGGTGACGCAAGTCTCAGGTGTGATGAATCTAACGCCCTGTTTTTCCAGCTGCATGTCGCGCACGATGTCGGGCCGAATCGGGCCGGCGCTGTGCGCCAGCGTAGAGCAGTGAAAGCCGGGATGAAATTCATCAGTGATCGCAGCGCCGCCGACCTGATTTCGACGTTCGAGAATCAGCGGCTTGAATCCCGCTTTGGCCAGGTAAAACGCGGTGACCAGCCCGTTGTGCCCGCCGCCGATGATGACGATGTCGCGCCGGCTGGATTTGGCCTCGGACATGTTATGCCGCTCCCTTGATGTCTTTCAAAATTTCCAGAGCGGCGAGACGTCCGGGTGCGCCCATGATTCCGCCCCCGGGATGAGTGGCCGAACCACACATATAAAGATTCTGAATGGGCGTGCGGAAGCGCGCATAGCCTGGCGCGGGACGCAAGAAGAAAAGTTGCTCCAAAGAGAGTTCACCCTGGAAAATGTTGCCTTCGCTCAATCCCCACTCACGTTCGAGATCAAGAGGAGTGATGACTTGCCGGTGCAGGATGATGTCTTTGATGTTCGGCGCATACTCGGCAATCGTGTTGACGACAGTATCGCCAAAGGCTTCTTTCTGATCATCCCAGTTCAAGCCGGGGCGCAGTTTGTAGGGCGCATATTGCACGAAGCAGGAGAGCACATGCTTGCCCGGCGGCGCGACGGACGGATCCGTGAGCGAGGGGATGACCATGTCGATGTAAGGCTTTCGTGAAAAATTTCCGTACTTGGCATCGTCGTAGGCGCGCTCCATGTATTCGACCGAGGGCGAGATAGAGATTGCACCGCGAAGGTGAGCGCCAGGACCGGGGATGGCTTTGAAGTTTGG
>DATNKA010000071.1:0-5524 GCA_035603655.1 Candidatus Acidiferrales bacterium
AATTGCCCTTCACTGAGAAGGCTTGCGCTTCATAATCGGGACATCGCTTCCAAGCGATGCTGCGCCGCGAATCCAAGCGTCCTGCAGGCGCCACGGCTTCGGTTCGGGACCATCGCTACTCTGGAATGCGAGCCCCTAGGAGTATCCAATGTCCATGGTAAGGATTCCCTAAAGATGAAAAACTCCCGCTGCCGAATTATTGCTACTTCCGATCAGCGATTCGGCAAACGACAATTTATTCAGGATGATTCAGCGAACTAGCCCAGGAGGGAACCAGGAGGTGCGCGACCCATGTGTAAAGCACAGGGCCACGCCACTGGTACCAGACACAAAGCAGAAATTTCAAATCGCCCCGCTTCCGGAGCGGGCGTCCAAGCAATACTCGCCATCAACGCGGGCGGCCCTTGCAGCCGGTTAACCCAGGTCGAATGTTTTTCGCTGCCCGCTTGCAGCACCGTGCGCTTGTTCGTGGCGGACTCTTCCATCTCGGCCCGCATCGCGTGCAGATCGTCCGTAGCCGAGATCACCGGAAACAGCACTACCACTGCGCAGCCCAGCGCCAGCAGACACTGCAGCGCAGTCACTCTGCGCGCCACCCGCGCATCCCCGCCCCGCCGCCAAAGCCAAAAAGCCGGCAACGCCAGCAACATCCACGCGAGATTAAGCAGCAATTCCATACAGAGATAACCCGGCTAGAGGAGCAGTCACCAGTTTTTCAGAAACTTCAAATTCAAGTCAACATGACCATCGTACCGCCGTCCCAGAAATCCCAAACTGAGGATTGCAAACTGCTAAGGTCCCACCAATACCTGCAGCGGCGCCGGAGTCTGCATCTGCTGCTTGTAGATTGCGTTCCGCTTCGCCACTTCGCCATTCACGTTGACGTACACCAGATAAGCGCCGTAGGGCAACGTCTCGCCAAACGGAAGAGCCATTCCAATGGTTCCGCGCTTCAGCGGAAAGCGCTGATATCCAATCTCCGTTGCCCGCCCGTTCTCCGCCACCGCCTTAACATCAAACGTCAAATCCATGTCATCCGTCGTCGTATTCGAAATCTCGACGCTACCTTCAATCCGGTTTCCCGCAACATGCGCCGGATTTTTCCACACCAGCGTGATTGCCTCCACCACCTTGATCACAAACCCTCTCTGCACCGTTTGCTGCGGTTGTCCGCCATCTTTGGCCGATACTACAAACTGAAATTCCCCCGCCCGCTCAGCCTCTCCGTGCAGCAGCCCGTTGTCGTCCAGCTTGATTCCTGGCGGCAAGATCCCACTCTCCACCCGCCAGCGCAACACCGGCACATAATTTCCGCGTCCCTGAAATAGCACCTGATAGCGTCCGTGCGGATACGTTACCGGCAACTCCGCCGGTTCAATCACCAGCCCATCGTCGGTATCCTTTGCGGCTCCGGCCCTGGCCTGCGCGGTCGCGGACGTAGGCGTACTGGCTTGCCCAGCCGCCTCACCGACGCCGCCCATCGCCATTGCCAAGGTGCATGCGACGACGCTGTGCCTGAACTTGGTCATCGATTCCCCACCCTCTGTTAACCAGAGCGCCGGCGCTTCGCCAAGGGAAAAAGCGACCCGGTTCGCGCCTGCCACAAACATTTTTGCAGTCTTCTCTCCCTCCATGCTACCGGAATTCCCCCCCCGTCCCCGACAATTCGTCTGGGAACAACTATCCCTGTGAGTGCACTTGGATGCAGAAGCCCCGCGCGCAGCCGCCCAGCACCCGATCCATCCCTCACAATGTAAAGATATGTATATCTTGCACTTGCCCCAATTTTTTTCTTTCGCTCGCCGCTACTTATCCTTGTGGTTCGGGTTGAAGCAAGTGAATTCGCCTGTGCTAACCTCGGACAAAAGGTGATCAGTTCCACACGTAGATTCGCTTCCAAGGGGGAAGTTATGTCAGTACGCAACGGAATCGTCCTGCTCCTCGCACTCTCCGCACTTCTGTTTCTAGGCGCCTGCGGCGGCAACGGTACTACCCGTCCCGTTGCCCCGCCCAGCGGCAACTTCAGCAACAGCAACCTGAACGGAACATACGTCTTCTCCGTCTCGGGCGTTGACGAGGGGGACGGCGCTCCCTACGCGATCGCCGGCACCATAACTGCCAATGGCAACGGCGGCATCACCGGAGGCGCTTTCGACATTAACGACGAAGACACAGCAGAATTCACCGGGCCCATCGCTAACGTCGCGATCAGCAATAACGGGACCTACCACGTGAACGTGGACGGACGCGGACAAATCACCTTCAGCACGTCTTCGATCCAAAATTTTCCCAATCTCACTCTTGATTTCGTGCTCTCTTCCAGTTCCCATGGCCTTGTCACAGAATTTGACACGTTCGGCAGCGGCAGCGGAACCATGGATTTGCAGGCCGCCAACACCACTCCGACCGGTTCCTACGCTTTCAGCCTTTCTGGCGGTACTGCCGGCGGCACTCCTTGGGCCACGGTTGGCAACTTCACTCTTACCGGTTCAGCCTTGGCCGGTGCTGACGATCTCAATGAAGGCGGTGTTCTCGCCTATCCTGCCCAAGCTCTCACCGGCTCGCTGGTTCTGGGACCATCGACTACGCCATCGACGACTCTAAGCACCCCGGCTTTCAACGGGACGTTTGACGTGTTCGCCGTAGATTCGACGCATCTGAAATTTATTGAAATGGATGTTACGGCCGATTTGGTCGGTGACGCTTATTCTCAGGCCAGCCCGAGCTTCCCAGCCGCCAGCCTGGCGTTTACCTTACAGGGCGAATCCGCTGCCGGGGATATCCTTGCCGCAGGAGGCGTGATGACGCCAGGCAGCGGCGGCGCAATGAGCGGCACGGAAGACTTTAACGTAGATGGAACTAACGTTTCGTCTCCCACGGCGCCTTCGCCGTTTACGGCTACTCTCGCTACCGACACGACGAATGCTGGCCGCTACACTCTGGGCAGCTTCGCTACCTTTGTAGGGGGCACCACGTATGCCGCCTATCCGTCCAGTGGAGGCATCCTCTTGTTGGAGATCGACAGCGCAGGCATAACCACCGGCGCCGCCTACGCCCAGACGGCCAATGCAACCTTTGCCGCGGGGCAAGGCTACGGGTTGAACTTGACCGGCGTTTTTCTTGGTTCCTCAGCTACCGGTGCGCCAGCAACCCAGGTGTACGATATCGCCGAATTCACTGCCAACAGCACCGGAAACACCATTACTGGCTTGATCGACGAGACTTCGGGTGGGGGCCCTGTGGGCTCCGGAGTGCCGTTCAGCAACGGTGCTTACACTGCTCCTTCCGGCGGCCGCGGCACCATCACGGCGAATGCTTCAACCAGCTCGTCATCAACCATGAACGGCGGATTCGCCCTAACCTTCTATACCGTGGATGGCACGACCTTCCCGTTCATAGAATCCGACAATGGCCAAGTTGCGGCGGGGGTATTCGTACTGCAGAATCCCACCGCTTCCGCTGCAGCGGCGTCGCAGGCGCACACGTTTATCGCGACTCCTCTGATCCGGCCACACGCCTTGCATCAAAAGAAGAACTAAAGCAGCGCGCATCGCTCACAACTACCGGGGCGCGGCCTTCTTCAGCCGCGCCCCTTTTTTGCAGAAAGGTCGCCTCCGCTCGTCCTTCCCCGTCGTGACCTTCGTTACCTTTAACAAATGACCTCTCTTCAAGCACAATCTTTCTAAGTTCTATGCTTTTCGTGGGGAGAACAAGAGTGCTTTGCCATCGCTTCTTTCGTGTTTTCGTTTTCGTAGCGCTCGCGGCTTCGCTTGCGGCGGCACGCGACATCGCCCTGGTTTCGAATAAATCCAATGCGGTTGGCGCAGTCACCGTCCCCGACCTGGTCAAGCTCTGCAAAGCTCAGACCAATCGCTGGCCGGATGGCAAGCCCGTCACCTTCGTCATGCGCTCGCCTTCCGCCCCCGAAATGAAGCTGGTGCTGGAAAAAGTTTACGGAATGTCCGTGAGCGAACTCAGCAGTCTGATCGTAACTTCCAATCACGGGCGCCCAGTGCATCCGGCTATCGTGGTCGCCACCTCCGATGAGGACCTGGTGAACAGAGTCGCATCCACCCCCGGCGCCATTGGGGTCGTGGATGTTTACTCCATCAACAGCAGTGTCGCAGTGGTCAAGATCGGGGGCAAACTCCCGCTCGAACCCGGCTACCTGCTGCATGGCAACTAGCCCATGCAACCGGGAGTCGGACGGATCACTAATACTGATTAATGGCTTTGAAAGCAGGCTGGCAAAGATTGGCGGTTGAAACAGCGCGGCTTCAGACGCACTACCGAGCAAAAAGAACGTGTGCTTTAGCGCTAGGGCACCCAGGCCGGGAATTAAAATATGGCAACTCCAGGCAAGAAACGCACTCCCGCCCCGCCCCCGCCCGCCTACGTTCGCCGGTATCCCCGCTTTGCCCTCGACGCCCGTCTCCAAGTCCGCATGTTTCAGGGCGGCGAATTCCGTACTTGCTGGGGACGCTCCACCGAACTCGGACAGGACGGCATAGGCGCGACTCTCACCGGCGAGCTCGAAACCGGCGAGATCGTTTCGCTTGATATCCCTCTGCCCCTCAGTCCCTATCCTCTGAGAGTTCGCGCCATCGTGCGTTACCGCCAGGGTCTGCGTTACGGCTTCGAGTTCCTTACGCTCAGCGAAGCCCAGCGCGAAACCATCCGCCGCGTCTGTCAAATGCTCGCCACTGGAGCCTGAACCGTAAGTTAGGCGGCTCCTGATTTTCTGACAGGCCCCAAGTCATCAGTAGTTCAGGAACTGAACCCTCCACTGTGGTTCCCCTCCGCGGATTGCGGGCTCGGCATCAGGAAGCGAGCCGGTATTCGGAACTGCAGCAGAGGCAGACCGGCAGCTGTATCCTCCAACTTTTACCTGCACCAAAAGAGAATGTGGTGAGGGTATGCGACATGGCGGACCCGCATTTGGGGCACTTCGTTGCTGGGGGAATTTTCAGCGACTCAACGGTAAGGAAATTCTCCAGGGATCGTCTAACGGGACCGTCTGCGGACATATCGCCACCTCCTGCAACAGATCAACACTGCACAAGAGGCCGCTGGCGGCAGCAAGTTTTGTGGAAACACTTACCTGAGTTGAGTATAGTCCCGAATTGGGAAATCAGGGCCTTGATTCCGAAATGACCGCCGTTGCAATTCGTAACTCCCCTCGGCGTTCCAATTACCTCAGTAACTTTCGAGCCCACCCCCCGCGTTCTACTATGCCTTTTGCCGGGCTTCAGAGGGGGAGCCTCCCATGGGTGGTCGTGTCACCCGGTCAGCGCAATCGAAGGATATGCTGCGCGCCAAGAATCTGCGCCAGGCGCTCGAGTGCGGAGCCTCACCCTCTTTCATTCCACCCAGCATCCCCGCCGATCCTCAGTCAGATACTGCTCATCTCCCTTGGAATCCTCCGCCAGCAAATTCGGCAGTGGCTGATGCACAATATCCGGCCGATGTCCGGCAGCAGTTCCTCGAACAGCTGTTTGAAAACTCGCCCGACGCTCTTGTCATT
>DATNKA010000072.1:0-8624 GCA_035603655.1 Candidatus Acidiferrales bacterium
CGCTTCCGATCTTGCAATTTGTTCCGGTCATCCGCAGCTCTTGTTTGCCGGCATGTGGCACACCTGGCGTCCTCCGTGGAGCAGCTATGCTCCGATCGATCGGCCCGGTGGCGGTCTTTACCGTTCTCAGGACGCGGGCAAAACCTGGTCTCGACTCAGCGGAACTGGGCTGCCGGAAGGTGATTGGGGACGAGTTGGGGTCGACGTCGCGCCCGATGGCAAACGTGTGTACGCCCTCATTCAAGCCAAGCAGGCGGGCCTCTATCGCTCCGATGACGGGGGCAATACCTGGACGCTTGCCAACAACGACCCCCGGCTCACTAGTCGTGCATGGTATTTCAACAGCATCACGATCGACCCGAACAATCCCGATGTGGTCTATATCCCGAATGTTGCTCTGTACCGCTCGGAAGACGGGGGAAAGACGATTTCAATCGTTCGCGGCGCGCCCGGCGGGGATGACTATCACCAGATCTGGGTAGATCCCAGGAACTCTTCCAACCTGGTTCTCGGAACGGACCAAGGCACCACCATAAGTCTCGATCGCGGACGCAGCTGGAGTAGCTGGTACAACCAGCCCACGGCACAGCTCTACCACGTCACCACCGACAACCGGTTTCCCTACGCGGTTTACGGGACGCAGCAGGATAGCGGGAGCGCCGCTGTTCTGAGCCGCACCGATCACGGCCAGATCACGCCGCGAGACTGGTTCCCAGCCGGTCCGAGCGAGAGCGGATACATGGCGCTCGATCCCAAGGATCCCGATATCATCTATCTGGGCGCGAGTTATGGTGGCGTCGCGCGCTTCGATCGCCGGACAGGTTTGAGCCAGGATGTCACTCCATGGCCGGTGTCAATCTTCGATTCGGAGATCGATCAACGCAAATATCGTGCACCTTGGTCTCCGGTGCTTGTGTTTTCTCAGGTTGATCCGGAGGCGCTGTTTCTGGGCACGCAGTACGTGATGAAAACCCTCGACGGAGGTCTTCACTGGGAAACCATAAGCCCCGACCTCACCGGCTCAACCGCAGTTTCAGCCGAAAAGAAACCGAGTGGCGTGCCCACCGTCGACAATGCCAAGCAGAGAGGCTTTGGGGTTGTCGCCACGATCGCGCCCTCTCCGCTAGACGGTAAATTGATTTGGGCGGGAAGCGATACCGGTCTGATTCAGCTGACCCGCGATGGGGGCAAAAGCTGGAAAAATATTACGCCTAAGGGACTCGGCGACTGGAGCGAAATCTCGCTGATTGAAGCTTCGCACTTTGACCCCGCCGTTGCCTATGCTGCGGTTGATCGCAGCCGGGTCGATGATCCGAGGCCACTGCTCTACCGAACCCGCGATTATGGCGCAACCTGGCAGGCGATCACCGCAGGCATTTCCGCCCCCGCATTCTTGCGCGCAATCCGAGAAGATCCTCAAAGCAAAGGTTTGCTTTTCGCCGGAACCGAGCTTGGGGTTAACGTGTCTTTTGATGACGGCGATCATTGGCAGTCCTTGCAATTGAATCTGCCCGTCAGCTCGGTCCGGGATCTCACGATCCATGGCGATGACCTCGTGATTGCTACGCATGGACGTTCCTTCTGGATTCTCGACAACATTACGCCATTGCGCCAGACATCCGACGCCCGCAGGGCGAAGACGGCTTTCCTTTATCATCCCGCTGCTGCCATCCGTGTGGACAATGATGATTTTGTCGGTACACCGCTGCCCCCCGAGGAACCCACGGCACAAAATCCGCCGAATGGCGCCTCCATCGACTATTTCCTGAAGTCTCCAGCGAGCAGCGTGACGCTTGAGTTTTTCGACGCGCAACACAACCTTGTGCGCAGGCTCTCTTCAGAAGATCAAAACCCAGGGAAGCATTCGACCATTGCCGTGGCAGAGCGCTGGTTCCCCAAGCCGGAAATCCTGGCGAAAACTCCTGGCATGCACCGCTTCATCTGGGATCTTACGTGGGGTGGTTCGGGTGGACCGGTCGCCGATGAAGACGCTGCGTTCCAAAACCCCAGCGGTCCGAAGGCGGTCCCAGGGATCTATCAGGTCCGCCTAACAATTGATGGACAATTTCAGAGCCAACCGCTGGAAGTCGCAATGGACCCGCGCTCGGCCGCCACTCCTGAGGTTCTCCTACAACAGTTGCAGCTCGGGAACCAGATCTTTGCGGAAACCGTGGAAGCGCGTCGCGCGCTGGCGGAGATCGCCTCCGTCCAGAAACAGATTTCGGAAGTCCAGCCGAAGCTCGAGGAAAAGAACCCGGAACTCAAGTCAGCGCTGGCCGAGATCCAATCCGGAATCACCATAATTATTACGAGGAAAGACAGCGACCCCCAGGCCACCGCTGGACTGCAGGAAGCATACAAGGACCTTCGATCAGCGCTGCAAGTTGTCGAACGGGGCGACCGTGCTGTGCCCTCGCAGGCAGTCGCCGTCTACAAGGAATCCAGCCCACAAGTAAAAGAGTGCATTGAGGAGTGGGCCACTTTCAAGCGAACTAGGTTAGCTCTGCTTAACCAGCAACTGCGAGAAAAAAGTCTTCCCCCGATCGCGATTTCTCAAATTGAGGAAGAAGTTGAAAGCCTGACGTCACGCTAGATTTACTGCGATTTGACGCGAGTCGTGGGACGCACGACAGAGGCGCTTTCTGCGATGTCATACACCGCACTCATTTGCTACGCCTTCGGTTGTCGAATATAGCAGTACCGTCCTATTGAACCGTCGGGTTCTCATCTTCCGGCGCGCCGTGCCGGCGTAGCAACTGCGGCAGGTTCTGCGAGAAAGCCGAACGGGGCAGGACCATGTCGCAACCCACTTCGTGCGCCTTCTGCTTCAGATCGCCCTGCACGTGCGAGAGAAATCCAATGATGGAGGTTCCCTTCTTGAGCTTGCTCTTCAATTTCGGAATCAGCGTGAGCGGCTTGGCGTTGGCATTGTTAAGGTCGAAGATAATGAGCGATGGCTTCTCGTCGCCATTCTGCTGCATGCGTGCGGCAAGGTCTTTGTCGTTCTTGGCAAACTCGACCTTAACGTTGAGTTTGCGGGCCGTCTCCTGAATCTTGGCCGCGAAGAAGAGGTCGTCGACGAAGGCAAAGATCCGCGAGGTTGAATCCTCGCGCAATGCGGGCAAAGGCTCAGGATCGGCAGGGGCAAAGGGCGCGGCAAAACCCGGTCGAGGGCGACGCGCTCCCTGACCGTTGTTGCCATTGCCTGCCAATGCGGCGCGGTAGCTGTGATCCATGGGAGCGGTGTAGATGCCGTCCTGATTGTGGCGCGATTGGCTGGGGCCGGCGGGACGAGCTCCGCGGGCATTGTTGGGACGGCGTCCTCGACGCCGTCGATTTCTGCCTCCTCCGCCACCGGAGGGTCTTCCTGGTCCTGCGTTCATAGTCCTCTCAAAGCTGCTTTGCCGGGTGTTAGACCCGGTGCAGTGTTGCAAAAGCTCAACTGTTTTAGATTCCCCAACTACAGGCTCTGTAATTCAGGTTCCCCATTGGGTTGCGGCAGGCTCAGGCAATGTTGGCACAATGCCAGCGCGCCAGCAACTCTTACTACCCAGGCTTTCCCGGCTGGGCAATGTCCGTCACTCAGCACATTCCATGTGGAACTGCGGGTTGGGCGGGAACGCGATCGTCGACGAAATCGTTATCAACCACATCTGGTGAAGCAAACTCGTATTGGCGAAAATATAAAAATGTCTGCGTATCGGTTATCCGTTGTCGGATCCGTCGCGCCGCCGGGAACGGCCTGGGACGCGGAAGGCCTACGCGGGAACGAGGCCAATAAGAACAAATTAATGGTACTCGTCCGTGTGCAAGCACGCAAGTGGCAAAGTGGACGGGTTTTGCACAAGAGGACATCGCCGGTAGTTTCGAGCAGCATCGGGTCTCCGGCTTCGAATTGGGAGGCTCTGCCCGCGTTCAGACTGCATGCCGGTACTTGTGTAGGTCGAGAGCTGAAGCCTGATAACCAAACAAACCCGAGACTTCGCGGACCCGCTGTTGGGCCTGCCAGTATGAAGAGGCCACGACGTCGCGGTCAATCGGGAGGCTATCGCAGATGCGGCGCGCAGTCTCCCATTGGCCATGCACTTGGGGCCCTCAAGTGCGCGAGCAAGATGCAGCAGCCGAATTCGGCACACTCAGTACATCGGCAGGACGAGCGGAAAACTCCAGCGTTGCCATGAGACTAAACCACATTAAGACCGAACCATGACGTGATCAGAGGAGAACAACTCAATGGCTCGTGGATCCGAAAACCGATTGCACTACTTCGCGTCGCTGACTTGTTCCCTCTTCTCGTCATACACGCCGAACTTCTTGGCTATCGGCTTCAGGGTGGGGTAGAACTGAACGAAGGTATGCTCGACGGCGGCATGCGCCTCATGACAGGACCAACAGCCGTTTCCCTTGGGCATGGCTTCCGAGGTCTTGCCCTCTGCATCAAAGCCGAAGTAAGCCCACTTTTCAGGGAAGCGACTGGAGTCCTTCACTTCGACCGCGAGGCCCATCAAGTCCGTTTGGAAATGTCCAGTCTTGTTGATCGAGCCTTTGTTTTGCGCGTCCCTTTCGTCGATGACGAACATGGTCTGCTCGGGCCATTTGCCCGAAGTCATGAACGCCTGATAAGCCCATCGTGGCACGAAGACGTTGGTGAACATCTCATGGCTGCCCGGTTCGGGACTGTAGTTCATGCCGTAGCCCGCGGAGAGGAACATCCACTCGCGGTAAGTGTCGGGACGGAGCAGTTGGCCCTTAGCGTCGAATTGCGGCTTATCAGATTTTTCTTCCGGACTTGCCGCCAACAGCGCGAAACACGCAGCGAAAAGCAGGGCGGCAATGAGAACTGGTTTCATGCGGGCCTCCAGTGATTTCTGAACCAAATTGTAGGCAGCCTCGGGGTGACCGTCTTGCACAAAACAAACTTTCGCGATGGTAACGGTTTCAGTCTGACATAGTCTGAGTAACTATGCCGGAGAGCATTATGTTGGGAAACAATAGTCAAGAAAATAATGGTCCAGGAAGCCTTCTGCGGGGAGGCGAGTTTTGTTCGCCAGTCGAGTCCAGACTCTGCACCGAAGACGTGCTTCTCTCAGAATTGCGCAGCCCTGCCCGCGCAAAGCTCCGCTGGCACGAGCACGAATTAGCGTATGTGACGGTGGTACTCGAAGGCGATTATCTGGAAGGAGACCGTGGGAGGCTGGAAGATTTGTGCGCCTTTATCGCCGCCTTTAATCCGGCTGTGGGGTGCAACAATGAAACTGTGATCGGGCCGTCAGGAGCATCGTTTTTTACCATCGAACTCCGCGACCAGCGGCGCAAGGAGCTTCGGCTCAGGGGCCACGCTGTTGCCCGGACTTCGCATGTATCTGGCCCTCAACACGCAGACGTCCGACGCGCTCCTGGCTGGAAAGCGACGTGCTGGAATTGCTGGCGGCGATCGCGCGATTCAGCTCTGGAGAGAAAACTGCACCCCGGTGGCTAGGCCGGGTGAAGGAACGAATGCACGAAGAATTTTCCGCCATGATCAGGATGTGCATCTGGCGGACGAGGCGGGGGTGCATCCGGTGCATCTGGCGCGAGCGTTTCGCCGGACCGAGAGATTGACACCCGGCGAGTAGCTGCAGCGGTTGAGGGTGCGTGCAGCCTGTCGCAAACTGCGCGAAGCGGAGTATCCTCTGGGCTCGATTGCGATGGAGTGCGGCTTCGCCGATCAAAGCCAGCTCATCCGCATTTTCAGGAAGTTTACGAAGACTACGCCAGAACAATTCAGACGAACCCTCCGCTCGCATTGAAAAGCCCTGACGCTTCCAGAGCAAATAGAGGGAAAAGAAAATGGCGCCCCATTTGCGGAACGCTTCTCCTTTATCCGTTATCCGTCGCCGCCTATGGAGTGACGGTGAGGCTCACCGAAAATGAATTGGTGAGAGGGTTCGTGCCACCGGTGGTCGCAGTCACGACCACGGAGTAGGTTCCTGGAGTGGTCCCGGAATTTTTCTGGCTACTGCTGCTTCCGCACGAACTCAGACTCAAGGCGGAGAAACCTAGAACCACAATCAGCCCAAGCAGGCGCGCGGCGCGAGTGCGCGACCCTCCCGCGAGAGCGAGTCCGAACATGCCGGGAAGCAGCAGGGCGTAAAAGATGCGGCTGCCGCGTCCCAGGGGCGGACGCAAACTCCCCGTCGGGCCTACGGTGGTGATATTCACCGTCAGTGACGTTGCACTCGTCGATTGGCTGGGGCTGAAGCTGCACTGCGATTGGGATGGCAGCCCGCTGCAAGTGTAGTTGAGCGGCAGCGCTGTCGTGGAACTGCCGGTGTTGACGAAGCCAGTTTGACTGGTGACAGTAATCGACACGGGCACAGTGGTGCCGGCAGCCACAGAGAACGTGGCGGAGCCGCTGGTCGGCGCGATGGTGAACTTCTCGGTAGTAGCGGCCACGCTCAGGGTGACAGTTGTAGTGGTCTGGCTCGAGTTAATGGGAGCGATGGTGATGGTCTGAGGGGCCGAGGGCACGGTCATGTTGGCCAGGGTTGAAATGGTCAGTACGGTCGTGGCCGGATTTGTTCCATCGAAGTTGACGCTCGCAGGATTGAAGCTGCAGGTCGCGCCCGTGGGCAATCCCGTACAACTGCTAGGACTGAAGTTCACGACCATCCCGGTAGAACCAGTGGTCAAGGGCGAGATCGTCAGCGTGGTCAAGGTCGATTGCCCCGCAGGAACGGGAGTTGGACTTAGAGTACCAGCTGTGAACAAAAAGTCCGGTGCATCCAAAGCCAATACTAGCTTGTCAGCGTCAATCGAGCCCAGGCCAGTAACCAGGTTATAACCGGTGGTTGGATCAGCGTTTGAGGAACTGAACCCGAAAACACCTGCAGTCGGGCAGATCACATTACTGGGGAATCCGCTGGGGGTATTTGGCCGACAATAAACGTTGTTATCTCCGCTGGCGATTGAGTGAAAAACACCGTTGGTTGGGGTGGCGGCAAGTGCGTAGAGCTTCGGATTAATATTTCCCAGGCCGCTACCACCTAGCGCCTGATTGAGCAAGGCGACGATTCCGGCGAAAACCGGGGACGACACTGACGTGCCACCTATGATCGACTGATCGGTGCCCACGGCGGTACCGATTCCGCTGGCGCACTTACTGGCGGTATTAGTCGGCGCATCTACAGGGGTGCAAAAGATGTAGCCAGGAAAGTCCGCCGAACCGAGAAGCGAGACGTCGGGAACATACCGGACACCCGCAGGGGCGCTGGGAACCTTCAGCCCTTGCTGATACGTCGGCTGCGCTAAGCCACCCCCGGAGGGGCCCGCCCCAGCTCCCAGGCACACGTTGGTTGGGCTTACGTAGAAACAGTTGCTCGCTCCGCCGCCACCCGCCGAAATCCAAATGTCGCTTTGCACTTGGGCCGCGGTCGCCGAGGCTGTGAGCGGAACCCAACCGGGCGTTGCCGGGTTGCCCGTTTTGCAGAAAGGGTCGCCGGAGGCCGGGGAGTGGCAGTACTGGGCCAGCTCTTCGTCGTCGTTCCACGGAAGTTCAGGAATGTAGCTTTGTGCTGTGCCACCATTGGGGCCGAGGGTCGTGCTCCAGAAAGTCGAAGGCGAGGGGTAAGAATCGTTCGCGAGCGAGGTCTCTGTGCCACCGACGGCAGTAACTTCGGGGCTACTGGCGGGATAGCTCACAGCCAACCCTCCTACAGCGGGGCTGAACGGCAGATTGGCATTTGGCGGATTGAAATCGCACCCTGCGGAGCCCTCGTCGCCAGAAGAGTTCAAGATCGTCACGCCTTCGGCGTTGCCCTGCTTCAAAAGGGGTTCAAGATTCTCCGCCTGCAGCTCGCAGATTCCGTAACTCATGCTGACGACGGGCGCCACAGGCGGTCCGCTAGCAGGATTGATGGCCGCGCTGAGTGCGGTATTAACGCCAGCGCTGTTGGTCGGGTTGCAATTGGAATCGTAGGTTACAGGAGAGTTTACATAGACGATTTGCGCTTTCCGCGCAGTGGCTCCGGACCACTCGATGTCGAGGTCCGCTTCGCCCAAGTCGCCGCATGCGTATGTTGTTCCGGGGTCACTACCCACCAGCTTGTACTGGAAATAGGTAGAGCTACATGCCGTAATGACACCGTTCGCATTAGTGGTGCAGCCAGTGATCGGGGCAAGATTAAAACCGGAGCGGAATTCAGTGATGTCAGCCAGGTAAACGTCGGTTTGGCCCACGATGGCAAGCTTTTGCCCGGTACCGTCGATCGGAGTGGCGGCGCCATAAAGCGGCGCGATGTCGTAAATCGTAGCAACGTCGTCAGGGGCGAGGAAATTAGGGAAAACGAACTTTGCTACATAGTAGTCGCCGCGAGAATTTCGCACGGCAGCCGCACCCCTAAATTGGCTAGCTGGCTTCGGGAGGAAGCTATGCAGGCCCATTACGCTGCTGACAATGCCGTTGAGTGCAGCGGGAATCATGAGCGACATCGAGTTGGCGAAATGCTCCTGCCCGTCAATGTTGTAGTTATGGATCTCGGTCTTAAAGGCACTCTGGACCTGGGAGGCCGTGCCGCTGAATGAGACCGAGTTGCGGCCGCCGCCAACGCTGAGAATCTGGAAACCCTGTGACTTGAGCCACGCAG
>DATNKA010000073.1:0-6342 GCA_035603655.1 Candidatus Acidiferrales bacterium
CGCGTAAAGAATCGATCTTTGCTCGTAAGCTGGAAATCGACCCGCCCTGTAGCCTCGTAGTCGTTGAACGGCTGTGCTAGAAATCGGGTGAGCGTACCCATCTCAATGGGCACACTCGTGGCGCCTAGCGTAACAGGCACCTGTTGAATGCTGCTGAACGTCGGATTTCCTAAGGTCACAGTCGTGGGACCGAATTGCGCCAGCGCCGCGACCCCAGGATTGTTGGGGAAAGCTGTTTGCAGTTCCTGGATTCCCCTAGCATCAGGGGTCAAAGACGAGGTCGAGGAAAAAGGAGCACCAGAAGTACGCACGCGCTCGAAGTTGGTTGATCCAAAGAACCAAACTTTGTCCCGCTTAATGGGACCACCGACGGTTCCGCCGAATTGATTCTGTACGAAAAAGGGAACGACTGGAGCTTCGCAAGCGCCGGCAGCAGGACTTTGGCCGGGAGCGCAATACGGTAGGCCCTGTGGGCCGTTGAACAACGGCGATTTCTCCTGGTTTTGCAATGAGTCAAAGTGATCGCCTTGCCAGAATTCGAAACCAGTTCCGTGAAACGCGTTCGTCCCTCCTTTCGTGATGTAGTTGACGACCCCGCCCATGTTGCGTCCGTATTCGGCGTCGAAGTTGGTTACCACCTGCAGTTCCGCAATACTATCTTGATTACCGAAAAAGATAGATGGTCCGCCGATAGTGTTGTCATTGTTATTTTGCCCGTCCAGCTGAAAGTTATTTGAGCGGGAGCGCTGACCGTTGATCGACAACTCCGCACCGTTGTTATTGCTAAAGCCGCCGCTACCTGCCGTGGATACACCTGGAGTGAACAACACGAGTGAGTCATAAGTGTTGCCCAAAGGAACACTGGCAACTTGTTTAGTATCGAAGGTCTCCGACAGCTGGTCAGTTGTGCTCTCAACGAGCGGAGCAGTGCCTTCGACTTCGACAGTCACGGCCGAACCACCGAGCTTGAGACCGATAGAGCCAAGAGACGTATCCTTGCCCACTTCCACCCGCACATTTTCCACCTTGTATGTGGAGAATCCCTTGGCCTCCACCGTCACTGTGTACGTGCCGATAGGCAGCGACGGAAGCTGAACGACTCCCGCATTAGAACTGGTTGTAGGAAACACGCGGTTGGTTTCTACCTGCGTGGCTCGCACATCGGCTCCGCCCACTACCGCGCCTTGCGGATCTAACGCTGTTCCTGAGATTGAGCCAGTCACGATGCCCTGACCGAAAATCAACGGAGTAGTTAGGAGCAATGCAACAATAACAAAGAACAATCGTTGACTGTCGAGAAGCTTTCTCATGGGATTCTCCACTTTCTTGGCATTGATCGAAATCCGATCATGAAGATTTTCGATCAGGAGTTATAAGAACCGCCAACCTGGTGGTACCGAACGAAAGCGCAGGGTCAATCGAATGGGACTCACTGATGGTGTCGAAGCAATTCGCATGCCACAGCCACAGACCTATTGGGCGCTGCATTTTGTTGAGACTTGCTTGACGAAAGGGACAACAATCTTATGTTAGTTAGTAGAACTCGATTTCGCATATACGGTTAAATGTAGAAGCGTGTAGAAGCCTCCTGATCTGCCCCTGCTTTCGTTCACGTGAGAGTAAGACAAACTCTGTTCGCTGATCGGTCCCCTTTTTCTTTAACAAGCCAACAGTTAGTTTCGGACTGTTATTGAGTTAGTCAGATCGCGGCTAGCCGCGATCTGACTTGCAAATTCGTGAGGCGTGCGCTCTCCAAGGATCGGTGAGGACGACTCTCGTTGTATTCTCGCCTCCAAGCCTCGATGATGTGTCGAGTACCCGATTTCCCAACGGTGATTTCGGGTCGGCGAGGCAGTTACAGTTGGCTTTGAAACTTGAATTCTAGTCACGTGTCACGTTTTGTTCACCACCAAGAACACGAAGTCATGATTGTTGGACGCCTTATTGGTTTTGGGGTTTTTCGCTGCACCCAAAGCTGTCAGCGCGGTGGGGAACAAACCATTACCATGGGATGGGAATATAAAAACCCTGTGGCGCCTGAACCGCGGAGTTAAAATTCCAGGCCGCGGCGCCGACAGAAAAACATACCAGAGCTGCGAAAAGTGAACGGACGAGCGAAGGCATGATACCCAACTGTCCCGCAGATGAGAACCAATGGCGAAACTCTAAAACTATTATTCCGTGGGAATGCGTTCGCCTTGGATTCGACGACGAGGTGCAGTGAATCGAGCGTTCTCCGGGCGAGCAATTCGAATATTCAATAGCCATCCGGCTTGCAAGCGGGATTAGTCCTCAGGAAGTCCTAGTGTTGTATCAGACTTGACCGCAGAGGAGAAATTAATGGCCTCATCGGAATCTGCGGCGGTCGCTTTTGAGGGAGCCGATTGCGGTTGGAACAGATTGTGGGTCAGGGACAAAAACTTTTTTCGGGGGCAGGGCGCACGCGGGCGGATCGAGCCGAAAGACGGATCGGGACTTGCGGTTTGTGGAAACTGGTTTCGTGCGGCAACGGAGGAACGAAGGAGGAGAACGGAGCCGGATCTGAGCGGCGGTGAGGGTCTGGATGATGACCATGGTCCCGCCGCATTTGGGGCAGCGCCAAAGAGAGCTAGGTTGCTCGGGTGGATGCTGCTGGTTCTATCTGCCGTTGTGGTATGCAGCCGAGTAATTGAAATCGAAGTAACCGGATCACATGCATGACGCAAGACAATTACGAGGATACCCACGCCAGCTAGACCGGTGCTATGGTTTATCCAACTGCACCTGCTTGTCTTGGGGAAGGTTTTGCTTGACGACCTCCAGCTTCTGAAATCCATCTTTGAGCACGGTCTGTTTCGCGTTTTCCCGAGTGACACAGATCGGCGTCAGCAGGATAGCTTTTGTGGTCAGCGCGCCGTTCGGCACCTCCTCCGCACTCTTCAGGTCTTCGTGCCGCGCAAGTTTCATCGCGGCTTCAGCCGCAGCTCGCGCCTCACTTCCAAAAGGCTTATAGACGGTCATCAGTTGAGAGCCATCGAAGATTCGCTCGATGGCCGCGAGATCTGCGTCCTGACCCGAGACCAGCACTTTGCCAGACCACCCCTTGTCTTCGAGCGCCTGGATTGCGCCGCCGGCAATCGCGTCATTCGAGGCAACAATCGCGGTGGGAGCAGCCTTTAACTTGTTCAGTTCTTTCGTGACCATGACGTAAGCCTCGGTGGCGCTCCACTCCGGTACCCAGAGATCGGCAAGGGTATGAATGTCGCCACGATCGATGAAGGGCTGCAGCACTTTCATCTGTCCGGCGCGAACGACTCTCGAGTTGGCGTCGAGCAGTGAGCCTCCCAACAACAGGTAGGTGCCTTTTGGCGCGCGATCCACCAGGCTTTGCGCCTGTTCGAGTCCCACCGAGAAGAGATCAAATCCGACGTAGAGATCAACCGGCGCACTGGCCAGGCGGTCATAGCTGATCACCGGGACGTGTTTCGCGTGCGCGGCCTCCACAATGCGCTCGGCCTTGCTGGTATCGTGCGGCAGAAACACGAGGACATCGATGCCGCTCTTGAGCAGTTCGTTGATCTGGCGAAACTGCAGGTCATCGTCGCCATTGGCGGAGCGGGTGAGGACGGCACCTCCGAGTTCGTGGGCGCGCTGCCGGAACTCGTCGAGGTCGGTCTGCCAACGCTCGCCTTTGACAGCCTCGATGGAAAATCCGATCTTGACTTCCTTTTTCTGCGCCTGCACAACACCGAGCGTCAGGACAATGAGAACGAAAGAAACTCCTGTGAAAAAACGAGGCGAAGCCCGCATGAAAATATCTCCCCAGGCAGCAGCTCTCCGTACGACCGAGACTACGAGCCCCGAAGGACGCTGGGGGGATGATGGCACCGGCCGTAATCCGGGTCAATTTACCTTCGTAACGAGGATCTCGCTTGCTGCGAGATTGTGCTAACGGACTGCCGGTCTTCCGCCTTTGCACGGGCGAAGTGTCATTGGAGCGTATTAGAAGAATGGAAAATACTCGCGAGCAATGTCGTAATGGGGCGTGAAAAAGGCAAAAGGCGCCGACTGGGCCGTTGGTGCACCGGCTGGAGCGTACCATGTGGCCGCGAAGCCGCGGAAGTGATTCAGCCGAATCGCATCCACGCGTACGAGCTGGGCACGCTCTCTATCAATCGACCACCGATAACGGGTCGCGCGTACGGTGTCCCAGTTGTAGACGGGATTCCCCACCACTGTCCCTGCGCGCTGAAATAGTCCGGGGAACACCGGCAACGAATCGTGGCTGGCGATGCTCGTCAGGCAGGAATAACTCCGGGTTTGACCAGACGTCGCTGGAATCGGGCGAAACAAAGAATGGCAAATCACTCTTTGCCCATATATATAAAGGACCATCAATTCCTTGTCCCCGGCGGTAATCGCAAATTGCCTGGGTGATAGCCAGGATGTGCGCTTCATTGAAGCGCCCCGTGAAGAACCGCGGTGTCCGCTGGTGCCACAGGCAACCAGCTGGTTGCGGTAGCTCACGTCAGGTTTGCGTTCGAAATACTCTCTCCCCAACCGAGCGACATCAACCAGCGATTTTGTTCGGTGCAGGTTTGCCGGCCGGCGACGAGAGCACCGGGCCTCCGGTCACAGAATGTTTTTCTAAGGTATTGGGCACGGTTCCGCCTTCCAGATTTCAGTCGCGTATTCGTGAATGGTACGGTCACTTGAGAACTTTCCTGAACTGGCCACGTTCAAAATTGCTTTTCGGGCCCATTCGCTTGGATTTGAGTAAAGGTCGCCCAGCCGGTCTTGGGCCCGGGCGTAAGAGGTGAGGTCCGCCAAGTGCATGTAATGATCGCCGTGAGTCAGCAACGTCTCCCGTATCGGTTCGAACGCCCCGGGCTCGTTGCGGCTGAAGTAGTCGGAGAAAATCAGATCTAAAGCTGCTTTCGTTTCCGGCTCGTGCTCGTAGTGCCAATGGGGGTTGTACCAGGATTGGCTTCCCTGCACTTGTTCAACGGTTAAGCCGAATAGGAAGAGGTTCTCCTTCCCTGCTTCCTCGGCCATCTCGATGGTCGCGCCATCAAGAGTCCCAACTGTAAGCGCTCCGTTCATCATAAACTTCATATTGCTGGTTCCGCTGGCCTCGTAGCCAGCCGTCGAAATCTGGTTCGACACATCGCTTGCGGGGATGAGGCGCTCTGCCAGCGAGACATTGTATTCGGGGAGAAAGACAACTTTCATGCGACCTCGAACAATCGGGTCGCCGTCAATCGTGCCTGCCAGATTATTGATGAACTTGATGATGAGTTTAGCCAGCCGATATGCCGGCGCAGCTTTACCGGCAAAAAAGAATGTGCGCGGGACCATCTCTAGGTTCGGATTTTCTCGAAGCCGGTTGTAACAGACGATGATTCGCAGGGCATTTAACAGTTGCCGCTTGTACTCGTGGATACGCTTGATCTGAGAGTCGAAGATAGTGTGGGGATCCACGACTTGTCCGGTCGTTGCTTTGAGCCAGTTTGCGAATTCTACTTTAGCTGCGCGTTTTGCGGCATGAAACGTTTCCTGAAGACTAGAATCACCGGACAGCGCTTTGAGACGGCTCAGTTGTCCCAAGTCAGTGATCCACCTGTCGGAGATAGCTCCTGTGATTGCACGTGACAATCCGGGATTTGCTTGGAGAAGCCACCGCCGTGGAGTAACTCCGTTTGTCTTGTTGCTGAAGCGATCGGGAAACATTTCAGCAAGATCCTTCACCGTAGTTGTGCGCAGCAATTTTGAATGGACAGCCGCCACACCATTCGTGCTGTGCGAGCCGACTATCGCAAGATTAGCCATGCGGATCTTGCGTGACGGTTCTTCTTCCAGCAAGCTAATGCGTTCAACCCGATTTTCATCTCCCGGGAAACGCACGCGCACTTCGTCGACTAGCCTTCGGTTGATCTCGTAGATGATCTCGAGTTGTCGAGGAAAAAGTACTTCGAACCATGCAACCGGCCACTTTTCGAGCGCTTCAGGCAGAAGAGTGTGATTGGTGTAGCCCAACGTTTTCCTCGTAAGATCCCAGGCCTGATCCCACCCAAGATGTGCATCGTCCAGCAGGATGCGCATCAATTCAGCGACCGCCAGCGAAGGATGGGTATCGTTGAGCTGAATCGCGGCTTTGTTGGGCAATTCTTCCCAATCCGTGTTATGCCGCAGGAAGCGTCGCACCAGGTCAGCCAGCGAGCACGCCACCAGAAAATATTCTTGCATGAAGCGCAGTTCCTGGCCGGCGGTGGTGGAATCGTCGGGATACAAAACTCGCGTCAGCGATTCCGCTTGGAGGGTTCCGCCCAGCGCACCCACGAAATCGCCAGTGCCAAATTCCTG
>DATNKA010000074.1:0-13897 GCA_035603655.1 Candidatus Acidiferrales bacterium
GTAGTCGATTTCAATCGACGCTGGATGGGGGCGTTCGCCTCCGACGATTTCGTCCGTTTGATGGCGAAGTACACCGTCTCGCAACTGCTTGAACGCGAAGAGTTCCGTAAGAGGTTTCAGGATGAGAAACCGATCTCCTTGCACGAATTGCTCTATCCGCTTGTGCAAGGATACGACTCGGTCGCGCTCGAAGCCGACGTGGAACTCGGCGGCACGGACCAGAAGTTCAATCTGCTGGTTGGCCGCGAGTTGCAGCGTGCTTATGGCCAGGAATCGCAAGTGGTACTGACCACGCCAATTCTCGAAGGCCTAGACGGCGTGCAGAAAATGTCGAAGTCACTCGGCAATGCAATTGGGATTCATGAGCCACCGCTGGAGATGTACGGCAGGATCATGAGCATCTCCGACGAAATGATGTGGCGGTACTATGAGCTGCTGACGGATGTTCAGCTAGCCGACATCGAGAAGATAAAGCGCGAGTCGCACCCCATGCAGGCGAAGAAGGATCTGGCGCGCAGGATTGTGGCTGACTTCCATTCAGCGGAGGCTGCGGGGAAGGCGGGGGAGGATTGGGCGCGGCAGTTTCAGAAGGACCAGGTGCCGGATTTAATAGAAATGATAGCCCTCCGGCTTGGCGACGTCGGAGAACTCAGCCCGCTGCCGGGATCTTCCATCAAGGTGGACAAGCTTCTCTTCAAAACGGGCTTTGCTTCGTCAGTTACTGAAGCAGGTAAGAAAAGAAAAGCAGGCTCCGTTAGGTTCAACACCGAAATCGTGAAAGATCCAGTGTATCTGGCCGGGGTCCCGGCTTTGACAATTGATGTTCGCGTAGGCCACCGGATAAAGAGAGTGCAGATCCTGCCCTGAGGCACACCGCTTTCTTTTCGGCGCGTTTGCCTCCGTGTCTCTGTGCCTCCGTGGTGGATTCTGCTACTCTCGACCGCCACATGCGCGCTGCTGCCATCTTCGGGCTGGGATGTTCTCCGAAAAACCTCAAGCCTTTCCAGACTGACGAGACTATCGACTGGCGGGTCGGGGTGCCCTCGGCTACGGATCAGGTGGACATCATTCTGCTGTTTGGCGGCGATGGAACCATCCATCGCCAACTGAGCCAGTTGGTGAAATTGAAACTGCCGGTGCTGATTGTGCCGGCCGGCAGCGGGAACGACTTTGCGCGCGCGCTTGGCATTCGCCGGGTGCGCGATTCGCTCGCGGCCTGGCGGCGGTTCAGTGACCGACAAAACAATGTATGCGCCATCGATCTGGGAACCATTACTCCAGTTTCATCCGAAGCGGGTGTGCCGCCCGCGCCAGATGAGCCTCCGCAATATTTCTGCAGCGTGGCAGGCATCGGCCTCGACGCCGAGGTCTCTCGCCGTGCCCACAAGTTGCCGCGCTGGCTGCGTAGGCACGGCGGGTACCCGCTAACTCTGGCGCCAACAATCTTTGGGTTTGCGCCGTTCCCCACGAAAATTATGATTGCGGGCGACGAAGGCATTTGGGCAACCCACAGCAATCAGCCCACCATCCTGGCGGCTTTTGCCAACACTTCCACTTACGGCGGCGGGATGAAGATTGCTCCTCACGCGCAAATGGACGATGGCTATCTCGACGTGTGTGTGATCGGCGGTATTGATCCTTTCAAACTGGCCTGCATGTTTCCCACAGTCTATTTTGGCCGACACCTGCGCATCCGCGAAGTGGATTATTTTCAGGCCACGCGCCTCCGCGTGGAAACTGAAGCCCCGCTCGAAATCTACGCAGATGGCGAGTACGTGTGCCGCACGCCGGTTGAAATCGGAGTTCAGGGTGGAGCGGTAAAAATGCTTACACTCTAGTCCGGTGCTAAACTTTCTTCATGGCTGAACGACGTTCCCGCACCTTGCTCTGGATCTTGATTGGTGGAGGAGCATTTTTCCTCTTCGTGCTGGCCGTATTTTCGCTGGTTTACCTGACTCTGCACGCAGGCGGCAGCGAAAGCTCTTTGGGGGGCTTCGGCGACCGCATTGGCGTGGTGGATCTTGACGGCATCATTCTCTCGCCTCAACCGGTGGTCGGCCAACTTAAGAAGTTTGGGGACGATTCGTCCATCAAGGCCATCATCCTCCATGTGAACTCGCCCGGGGGCGGCGTGGCTGCGTCGGAGGAGATTTACCGCGAGGTCAAACGTATCCGCGACGAAAAGAAGAAAAAGATTGTGGTTTCGATTGAAACCGTGGGAGCGAGCGGTGCTTACTACATCGCTTCCGCCTCGAACAAGATTTATGCCGACAACGGCAGTATCGTGGGTTCGATCGGCGTCATCGCGGAGTGGGTGAACTATGGCGATCTGCTGAAATGGGCGAAGCTGAAAAATATTGTGCTGAAGACCGGCGAATTTAAAGACACGGGCAATCCCGCCCGGGACCTCACTCCCGCCGAGCAGGCCTACATGCAGTCACTGATCGACAATATGTTCGGGCAGTTCGTGCAGGCGGTGGCAGATGGCCGCAGCCTGAAGTTTGAAGATGTGAAATCCATCGCCAATGGCAAGGTGTGGACCGGAGAGCAGGCATTGTCCATGAAGCTGATCGACAACGTTGGCGACTTTGAAACCGTCGTCAAGGAGACGGCGAAATCGGTGAATATTTCCGGCGAACCCACGCTGGTGCATCCGGAGAAAGATCGTAAAACCCTACTCGACCTGATGCTAGGCGACGTTTCGCAGTATATCCCCAACACCGAGAAAATGCTGGAACAGCATGTCGGATTTTATTATTTGTGGAAGTAGGGTGGCGTGGCGCGAGACGGCAGAGAATTCGGCCCCAAAGCTATGACTTGCATACAACCCCTGAAATTTGAGAAGGTTATGCAGGTTGCCCGACCTGAACCCGAGATTCACGCCAGCGATTGGCAGCATGTCGGCCACCCTCACCGCTAGGAGCGAAGAATCACTATGACGAAAGCCGACCTGATCGATGAAGTCTCGCGTTTAGCGGAACTCACGCGCAAAGACAGCGAAGTGATCGTGGAAACGATCTTTGACAGCGTGGTGCGTTCCCTGCGCGCGGGCGACAAAATCGAAATACGCGGCTTCGGCAGTTTCCGCACGCGACAACGCAAACCGCGCGTGGGACGCAATCCGAAGACCGGAGAAAAAGTCGAGGTGCCGGCCAAGAAGATCCCTTTCTTCAAGCCCAGCAAGGAGTTAAAGGATTTGGTGAACGAAGGAGTCGGCGAGGCCGCGGCGCTTCCCACACCGCCGCCCAGCGCGCCGCCCATGGCTTAAGGATTCAGAAGGTAACATGCAATCAGATTCTTACACTCCGACTTCTGCCTTTTGATTCCTGCGGTCGGGCGCGGATCCCCACCACTCCCATCATGCGACCCGTTCTGCCTTTTTCAGCGCGATAAGAGAACAGCAAATCGGTCCGGCAGTATGTGCATAAGGGGGAAGCTGCGATACCCTTCGCGGGCAAGCCAACAGCCAACAGTTGTTGGCGATTCGCTTCCACCAGGTCGAGAAAAATCCTCTTCGGCAAATCGCTATGACCGGGGGCGCGTGCGGTGAGAAACAGCATAGGATATTTTTCGCGCACGGGATTGGTGTCCTCTATCTCGCGGAACAATTTCGCGGCATAGGCGAACTGGGAGGCGAACTGGTCTCGAACCTCTTGCCCTACCTCGTAACAGCAACCCTGAATGCCGGGGCCAATCGCGGCTTTAAGATCGCGCGCCCGGCTGCCGAAGTAGCGGCGCATCTCGCCCACTCCCTTCTCGACGATCCTCTTGAGCGTCCCCCGCCAGCCTGCGTGAAATACGCCGACGGCACGCTGCTTGGGGTCGATAAGGATGATAGGGAGACAATCGGCCGTCTGGATAGCCAGCAACAAACCAGGGGTGGCGGTAATAAGCCCATCGCCGGCATGCTGCGCTTCCGCGGCTGAATCGACGAACCGGATTATGTCGGAGTGAACCTGGCGCAGCGTCACGAGCGGCCAAGGGTCGGACCCAGTTCCGGGCTCGTCCCTAACACCGAACGTAGCCAGGAACGCCCCACGGTTACGCTCGACCGCGGCCTCTGAATCGTCTTTGGTGAATCCCAGATTGAGCGCGTTCTTCCCATATACGCGTGAGAATCCGCCCACGCGAGTGGAAAATCCGTGGACGAGCCAGGGAAGTTGGCGAAGATGCGCGGCGTGAAGAATGTTAAGTTTGCTTTGCGCGAGATTCCGATTCAGCACCCATCCATGTTACCCGAGGCTGCGATAATGGGCCGACCGGGCTGAATCGCGTTCTCGCACCCCAGCTGGGAAGTTCTCTTTTCTCGCATAGGATCGAGCCCACGAGCGGCTGATTGCCGGCTTTCTGGCATGCGGCTTCCGGGCAAGCCTCCGTCGGTACCTGAGCTAACCAACCTGAGTTGTGCAGAAACCTCGCTCTAGAGCCAACTACATTTTTTTGACGCGGACTGTCGATTTGGGGCCCAGCCGTTCGACCATACAGTAGAGAGTTGGTCTGAACCAAAGAAGGTCATGCTTTGGGCAGACGGACCATCAGGAACCACGAACTCAAAAGAATAAATAAAGGAGAAGCAAAACTATGCAAACAGGACCGACGCACGAACAAGCTCAACTTCATCTGCAAGTTTACGAACAGCGCCGGGAGGCACGTCTGCGCCAAGCACGTGACTGGTTCTTTAAGAGTTATTTCGTAGAGAATCTTGACGACGCCATGCGAATCGCGGCTCCCGGAACCGAAGGCGGAACATTCGCGATGATGGTGCTCGCTTACTGGGAGCAGGCCTGCGCGTTGCTCAACTACGGCCTGCTTCACGAGGATCTGTTTTTTGAAACCACAGGGGAGTTTTTTGGCGTATGGGAAACGGCGAAATCAATGGTCCCGCAGGCCCGGGAGAAATTCCAGAACCGGCAGTTTCTTGCACACTTGGAAAAGGCCGCACAGCGGTATGAAGCCTGGATCGAGAAACGATCCCCCGGCCATGTCGCCGCTATGCGTGGATTTATGAAGCAGATGCGCAGCCAGCCCGCCGCCAAGGCAGCCTAGAAACTTACGGGGAGAGCCTGCGTCGACTTTCACGACGGTGCCACGACGCAGGCTCGCATTCCGAGGTTGGGGAGACGCAGCGTTTGGGACGTTATAGGATTTAATGCGCAGTGGAATGGAGGAGGAAGAAGGAATGAGCAGCGTACGGGTTCTGGTAGGGACACGCAAGGGTGCGTTCGTTCTGACCTCGGACGGCAAGCGCGATAAATGGGACATCAGCGGTCCGCATTTTGCCGGCTGGGAAATCTATCACCTGAAGGGATCGCCCGCGGATCCTAACCGGCTGTATGCGTCGCAGTCCAGCGGCTGGTTTGGGCAGATCATTCAGCGCTCCGATGACGGGGGCAAAACATGGCATCAGCCTGGAACACCAGCGGGCGCTGAAGCGCCCGCCTCCGGTCCTCCGAAGCCGGCAAGCAACAAGTTCGTTTACGATGCGTCGGATGAAAGCGGCAAGCCGCTCACCACTCATCAGTGGTATGACGGGACACAGCATCCCTGGGAGTTCAAGCGCGTGTGGCATTTGGAGCCATCGCTCCAGGACCCCGATACGGTTTACGCAGGCGTGGAAGACGCCGCCCTCTTCCGCTCGTCTGATGGCGGACAGAACTGGACGGAACTCCCCGGACTACGCGGCCATGGCACGGGCCCGAAGTGGCAACCGGGCGCCGGTGGTATGTGTTTGCACACGATCATTCTCGATCCCAGCAATCCTCAGCGCATCTACATTGCGATTTCTGCAGCGGGCGCATTTCGTACCGACGACGGTGGCAAAAGCTGGAAACCGATCAACCGTGGTCTGTATTCCAAGTACATTCCTAACCCGACGGCTGAGGTCGGGCACTGTGTTCACCACGTTGCCATGAACCCATCTCGTCCGGGGATACTTTTTATGCAGAAGCACTGGGATGTGATGCGGAGCAATGACGCCGGCGATTCCTGGCAGAAGATCAGCGGGAACCTTCCCACCGATTTCGGTTTCGTGATCGACGTTCACGCGCACGAGCCGGAGACGATTTACGTCGTGCCCATCAAGAGCGACTCGGAACACTTTGTTCCCGATGGGAAGCTGCGCGTGTTCCGCAGCCGCGCAGGAGGAAACGAGTGGGAGGCGCTCACCAAAGGTTTGCCGCAAAGCAACTGCTACGTGAACGTGCTGCGCGACGCCATGGCCATCGATTCGCTGGACGAGTGCGGCGTGTATTTCGGCACCAGCGGTGGGCAGGTCTACGCTTCGGCCGATGCTGGAGATAATTGGGCTCCCATTGTTCGTGACCTTCCGGCCGTGCTATCGGTGGAGGTTCAGACGCTGCCGTAATTTCTCGGGAGGCGTGTAAACTCTTCTGTGAAAGCGCAGGAGGTCTATGCCCTTCATCGATACTCGCACGCTCGATGTGATTGAACGCCTGCCCGGCTGGTACGGACGTTATTTCCACTCGCCGAGCATGACATTCGCGCACTATGACTTCATCCGCGGCTCGTCCATTCACGAGCACTTCCATCCTCAAGAAGAAGTCTATGAAGTGACCGAAGGCGAGCTCGAGGTAACCATTGACGGCGTGGCGCAGATCGCTCGAGCAGGTATCGTCGCGATTGTGCCGGGAAACGTCCCTCACTCGGTCAAGGCCCTCACTGACGGGAGGGCCATCATCATCGATTATCCCCTGAGGCCAAATTTCGCATAAGCATGTTATGCGCAAATAGTTGTTGCTTTTGAATTCGACGGGCCGGCAACTGCCCTGGCATTCTGAATATCTTGAGAGATGCGATGCGAAGAATTCACAACGTGATAGCGGTGGTATTGGCTTGCGTGGAATTGCTAAGCGCAGCCCGCGCACAAACTGCAGAAAAACCCGATTTGAGCAAGCAGCCGACACTTTATGTGGTTGGCTATGCCCACCTGGATACGGAATGGCGCTGGGAATATCCCCAGGTGATCGACGAATACATTCGCAAAACCATGGAGGATAATTTCAAACTTTTTGAGAAATATCCGCATTACATTTTTAACTTCAGCGGCGCCAACCGTTACCGCTTCATGAAGGAATATTTTCCCGATGATTTCGCGCGAGTGAAGAAGTATGTCGATCAAGGAAGATGGTTTCCGGCGGGCTCCTCCATGGAAGAGGGCGACGTGAACACGCCCAGCGCCGAAACTATCATTCGGCAAATCCTGTACGGAAATAACTGGTTTCGCAAAGAGCTCGGCAAAGCCAGCGCGGAGTACATGCTGCCCGACTGCTTCGGATTTCCGGCATCGTTGCCGACAATTCTCGCGCACTCCGGAGTGAAGGGATTCTCCACCCAGAAGCTGGTATGGGGATCGTCGGCGCCTGGCGGAGGCACGGAGTCGCTGGAGAAAACCCCCGAAGGCACGCCGTTCAACGTGGGCGTGTGGGTGGGTCCGGATGGCGAGAGTGTGCTGGCAGGGTTAAATCCGGGCGATTATGCCGGCGGAATCAACAGCGATCTGAGCAAGCCGCTACCTCCGCTCCCGGCGGATCAAGTTCTCGATGATCTGAACAAGAAGTTTGAGCCGCTTCGGCAAGAACTGGACCGCGCCGACCAAAACCATTCAACCATGGATGCCCGACACATTGAAGAATACCTGGCAGTGCGCAATCAGCAGAAGACGGAATTGCAAATGCAGCAGGACCGAGAGCTGAGCCGGCATCAAAGCGATTGGGCGGCGCGCGTAGAACTGAACGGCGAGGTGAGCGGGGTCTTTACCGATTATCACTACTACGGAACCGGCGACATCGGCGGAACTCCGGACGAAAACTCAGTGAAGCGTCTCGAAGCGATCATCGCGGGCGGCAAAGCCAGCTTGCCGCTGGATATTGATCCTCTTTTCTCCCGTTTTTCGCGTGAGGGGGGACCGGCAGTGCCGCTCGGCGGCGGGCCGGTGCACGCTATTTCCGCTAACGCAGACCAGATGTTTCTCGATATCACGCCCGCCGAGGCCGCCGGACTTCCCCGCTACACCGGAGAAATGGAGCTTACCAATCACTCCGCTGGGTCGCTGACCTCACAGGCATATCAGAAGCGCTGGCTTCGGAAAGAAGAATTGCTGGCCGATGCCGCCGAGAAAGCTTCCATCGCAGCCGAATGGCTGGGAGCGCGGCCCTATCCGCTCGAGCGGCTCAATGACGCGTGGACGCTGGTAATGGGCGGCCACTTTCACGACCTCGCTGCGGGCACGGCTACGCCCAAAGCGTACGAGTTCGCCTGGAATGACGATGTGATCGCGATGAATCAGTTTGCCGGCGTGCTCGCAACCGCTACCGAAGGCGTTGCTGCGGCCCTAAACACCGAGACCAAGGGCACCCCCATCGTTGTCTTCAATCCATTGAACATCGCGCGCGAAGATTTGGTGGAGGCGCGTGTGAGCTTCCGCGGTGGCGAACCGAAGTTTGTGCAGGTGACCGGTCCCGATGGGAAAGACGTTCCCGCGCAGATTTCGAATGACAAAGTGGTCTTCGTCGCTAAAGCGCCATCCGTCGGCTACGCGATTTACGATGTGCAGCCGGGGTCAGCGTCTGCCGACCAGCACCGCATGAAAGTGTCGGAGAATTCACTCGAGAACCAGTATTACCGCGTCAAGTTGAACGCCGATGGTGATGTCGCCAGTATCTTCGACAAGTCGCTAGGCAAAGAGTTACTGAGCGCTCCGGCCCGGCTGGCGATTTCCTACGACAACCCGGAGCACTGGCCCGCGTGGAACATGGACTGGGATCAGGAGCAAGCTGCACCGAAAGCGTATGCCGGGGGCCCGGCGAAGATTCGGGTGGTGGAAAGGGGCCCGGCGCGTGTGGCGGTGGAAGTTTCGCGAGAGGCTGCGGGCTCCAAGTTTGTACAGACCATTAGCCTATCGGCGGGCGATGCGGGACAGCGCGTTGAGTTCAAGAACGTGATTGATTGGAATACCAGAGAGTCGAATCTGAAGGCGACGTTTCCGCTGACGGTTTCAAACGAGATGGCCACTTACAACTGGGATATCGGCACGATCGAGCGACCGAGTGCGGAGCCGAAGAAGTTCGAAGTGCCCACACATCAGTGGATTGATTTAACCGACGCGAGTGGCGAATTCGGAGCAACCATCTTAACCGATTGCAAGAATGGATCGGATAAGCCGAACGATCACACGATTCGCTTGACCCTGATCCGAACCCCCGGAACTCGCGGAGGTTATGCGGACCAAGGCACGCAGGATATTGGACATCACGAATTCGTTTACGGAATCGCCGGGCATGCGGCAGGCTGGCGCGACAGCGGGACCGACTGGCAAGCGCAGCGGCTGAACGATCCGATGATTGCCTTCGAAACTTCACAACATGCTGGCGCGCTGGGACGGGAATTTTCTTTACTGCAGGTCAGCAATCCGCGAATTAGAGTTCTGGCGCTGAAGAAAGCGGAACTGAGCGACGAGGTCATCGTGCGACTGGTGGAACTGGCTGGTAAACCGCAGGTAGATGTCCGCGTGGCCTTTGGAGCACCGGTGGTCGCCGCACGTGAAGTCAATGGGCAGGAGCAGCCGGTGGGAACGGCCAGGGTGAACGGCGGCGCTCTGGTTACTTCGTTCTCAGCTTATCAGCCGCGCACGTTCGCAGTGAAGCTAGCCAAAGGGTCAACCAAGGTAGCGGGAGTGCAATCGGTGCCGGTCCCATTGAAATATGATCTCGCCGCTGCGAGCAATGACGGGACACGCTCAGTGGGAGGGTTTGACAGCAAGGGAAACGCGCTGCCTGCAGAGATGCTGCCGGAGCTGATCAGGTTCAACGATGTGCAGTTCCATCTTGCCCCAGCGAAGACGGGCGCGCCCAACGCAGCGATAGCGAAGGGGCAAATCATTGATCTGCCATCGGGCCAATATAACCGGGCGTACGTATTAGCCGCTTCGGCGGATGGCGATCAGAAAGCGACATTCGAAGTCGGCGGCAAGAAAGCAGAACTGAATGTCCAAGACTGGGGCGGATTCATCGGCCAGTGGGACGACCGGCAGTGGAGTTCGAAAGATACTTCGCACGACGATTATGGCGAGATGACTGGCATTAAGCCGGGCTACATCAAGCGCGCCGACCTGGCGTGGTATTGCTCGCACCATCACAACACCGCGGGACAGAACGTGGCTTACCGGTACTCGTATTTGTTCGCGTACCCGATCGATCTTCCGGCCGGCACCAAGAGCATTCAACTGCCCGACAACGAAAAGATTCGCGTTTTGGCTATATCTGTGGCCGAAGAGAATCCGGAGATTAAACCGGCGCAGCCGCTCTATGACTTGCTTCAGACGCCGACTGCTGCTGACTCGGCAACGCTCAGCCGAGTGCAACCATAGGGAGGCCTGCGTCCGCTCGAACACTTCGGGGGGCTGCACGGCGCCAGAGTTTTAATTGACCGTCAGAGGAATGCTTAGCACAGAATCAGGAGTCCCGCTGGTATTGCTGACGGTGTAGGAACTGACTGTGACCGCATAATTTCCGGGACTGGTTCCGTTGCCACTTCCTCCTTTTGGCAATCCCGGCGTGTTGGCGATGGTCGTCAACTTTACGGTAGCGGAGCCACGGCCGGTCTTGCTGAAGTCTACGGTATAGGTATTCAGGACATCGCCAGAGTTGATCGAGCAGGTCGCCCTGGGAGCCGTGGTCGTACAGGAGAGATAGACGCGCCCGGTGCCATTTGTCGAATTCAGGCTGATCGTGGCGCTGCCTGCGCCGCCAGAATTCACGCTGATAGGGGCAGCGCTCATGGTTAGCCCTGCGACCGCCGCCGGCTTATACCAGCGAACATAGTCCACCGCCATTACGGCAGGATTGGGAGTGCTGCCGTCTGCGGGCCCTGGCCAACTGCCAGTCCCGCCCACGGCGAGATTCAGCAACAGAAAGAATGGCCGGTTGAAGTCCCAGGTGAAACCTGCCGGAACGTCATTGACGGTGCGAACGAAGAAGACATTGCTGGGATCGTCAACGTAGAACTGCACCATGTTTGTCGACCAAATTGCGCCATAACTGTGGAAGGTAGTGACACTGGGGCCGCTGTGATCGTTGATGGGAAACGTGTAGGACTGCCCCAGACCGTTTCCGTCACAATAGCAACTGCTCGACGAATTCCCGCCGTGAATGGTTGACCGGAAGGCATTCGGTCCCAGTCCGCCTGAGACTGGAACGTTCTCCATGAAGTCCATTTCGCCTGAGGCCGGCCACCCTACGCCGCCAATGTTGTTGCCAAGCGCCCAGAAGGCGGGCCAAAGTCCTGCCCCGACGGGAAGAGAAATGCTCGATTCCAGCCGGCCAAATTGAAAGTTCCGCAGATTCTTCCCCGTGTTCAGGCGAGCGGAGGTCCAACTGCCGCTGTACGGCGTCACCCTGGAATTGATCTTGATGGCCTGAATGATGAGGTGCCCATTGCCATCAATGTAGGCGTTCGGCGCGGCGGAAACGCAGGGCGGCGTGCTGCTGCCCGGCGCGCAGTAGTACTCCACTTCATTGTTGACCTTCAGGATCCCAGTGTCGTACTGCCAGTTGCTGCTGTTGATGGGGCTGCCGGCGGCGCCGTCGAACTCGTCACTCCAGGCGAGCGTCCAGCTTTGCGCGGCGCAGGCGGCGGGGAATAACAGACAAACTAAGCCGAGAGCCCGCAATGTGCGCCGAGTTCCTCGCGCGGAAAGAAAACTGCGAGGGGAGTGCGCGGATTCCATTCCGAGCCTTTCAAGAGAAGATCGTGCATCACAGCACAGCCAAGTCGCTTATATCCCCGCCCTGCACTGCGGGGTTTTACGCTCCCGAGGATAACGATGGAGCGAGAATACTGCAACGGCTTCCTCCCAGGCTTTTATTTGAATCCCTATGTCCGTCCGTTAAACAAGTTCAATTGGGACGCGTGAGGAAATGCACCACTGTGAACTTCAGCACTTGATTGCTGTATTCTTCGTGCAATGCGTTTATTTCTTATCTGCAGTCTCCTGTGCGCGGCCGGGCTGGCCCAGACGGGGCCAGCCCGGCCAAATTCTGCCTCTCCCCGGAGACAGAATTCGACGGCCATCGCGGTTCCACATTTCGAAGACATCGGCAGTCAAGCTGGTTTGACCGTCTCCCACATTTCTTCGCCAGCCGCAAAGTACATCATCGAATCGGTGAGCGGCGGAGTCGGCCTGATTGACTGCGATAACGATGGCAAACTGGACATCATCACAGTCAACGGTTCGAACGTCGAGCGCTACCGTCAACAGGGTGGCGATCCGATGATTACGCTTTACCATCAGGACGCCGATCTCAAGTTCACCGACATCACAATACCGGCTGGACTCACGCGCCGGGGCTGGGGTATGGGAGTGGCCGTTGCGGACTACGACAACGACGGTCTTCCCGACATTTACGTTACCGGGTACGGAGGAAATGTTCTCTACCACAACCTGGGGAACTGCAAGTTCGAAGACGTGACCGAAAAGGCGGGCGTTGGCGGCGGAGAGTTGAGCTTGGGGGCGGCCTGGGGAGACTACGACCGTGACGGCAACGTGGATCTATTTGTATCCCGCTATGTCCACGTTGACATGAATAAGCTCCCGGAGTTAGGCAGCAACGAAAAGTTCTGCCGCTTTCGTGGGGTGCTGGTGCAGTGTGGGCCTTGGGGTCTACAGGGAGAAACCGACCTGCTGTTCCACAATCGCGGTGATGGCAAATTTGAAGAAGTCTCGAAGAAGGCGGGGGTAGACAACTCTCACCACTACTACGGCATGGGGGTTGAGTGGGCTGACTACGACAACGACGGTTGGCCGGACCTGTATGTAGCCGACGACGCCGGGCCGAATTATCTTTTTCGCAACAAGGGCAACGGAACGTTTGAGGAAGTCGGTCTGATGCTCGGAGCTGACCTTAGCGGAGACGGCCAGGAACTCGGTTCCATGGGGGTTGATATGGGAGACTACAACCACGACGGACTTCTGGACATCTTTGTGACGGAATTCGTGGATCAGTCGGACACTTTGTACCACAACAAAGGAAAGAACGGCTTCGAGGACGTGAGCTGGAACTCTCACATTGCGCAACCGAGCCATCCTTATGTTGGCTGGGGCACAGGCTTCTTCGACATGGATAATGACGGCTGGCTGGATATCTTCGTGGCGAATGGGCACGTCTATCCACAGGTGGATACTATTCCTGATGCGGCCCATTTCCGCCAGCCCATGCTGCTGTTTCGAAACAATCGGGATGGAACCTTTGATGAAGTTGCATCGGCCGCGGGGCTCAACAGTGCTGCTCTGCAGTCGAGGCGGGGGGCGGCGTTTGGAGACATCAACAATGATGGCTGTGTGGACATTGTCACTCTGAACTGGGGTCAGCCACCGTCGCTGCTGCTGAATCACTGCCAGAACGGCAACCATCGCGTGCTGTTCAAGCTGCTGGGAACCAGGAGCAACCGGCTTGCGATTGGCGCGCGCGTCACTGTGCGGACCGGCAGTCTTACACAGTTCAGCGAAGTGAAGGGCGGCAGCAGTTATTTATCACAAAATGATCTTCGCCAACATTTTGGCCTGGGAAGCAACAGCGTCATGGACGAGGTGACCATACGCTGGCCGAGCGGGCAAAGCGAGGTTTTCAAGAATGTCCCAGGCGACTTCATCTATGCCGTTGTGGAGGGGCAAGGCATCAAGTCCAAGGTTCCGCTCCCTGCGCCGGAAGCCGCTGCTTCGCCCGTGCGGCCCGAAGTGGGCAATGCTACAATCGGCGGCGTGCAGGCCGTTCGTCCCTAGATTACCGTCCGCACGGTCTTAAGTCTTGCCCGAGGAAACATGAAAAGACGAATCGGGATTTGCGGGCTGTCGCTGATTTCGGTCGTCGTGCTGAGTTTTTCA
>DATNKA010000075.1:0-10387 GCA_035603655.1 Candidatus Acidiferrales bacterium
GTGAGGCAAACGCCACTGACCGCAACGCTATCGCCTGGGTTCAATTGTTTCGGAGTATTTGATGCGGTGATGGTGAGGCGGCGATCCTCGCCGTGCTGCTCGATGCGGGCTACGTGTCCTACTTCTTCAACAATGCCGGTAAACATGGCGACCTCGGCTAACCAAATATCATAAACCCACCACTGAGGCACCGAGACAGGGAGAAAGCATTCTAGCGGTTTTTCGGCGCTGTGTTTCCAAAGCGAAAGCGCGTATCGTAGCTGCGAGTAAATTTTTTCCGGGGTAATGCGCATGCGCGATATTAGCCGGCGCGAGTTCACCACCAAACTGCGTATTCTGACGGCGTCGTTGCGAGGTAGTACTCAGCCGCCCAGTTGTAACCGACTGGGCGCCCATACTCGGCGGCCTCGCCTGTCGTTTCTCCAGAGGGAAAAATCACGCACCTTACCCTATCAGAAAGGAGTGTTTCAGTGGCTTTCTCCTCTCCATCATCATCCTCCCAGCATTGGAATGCGGCAGCTTATGCCGCAAACGCTCATTTCGTGCCCGTGCTCGGGCAACCTGTGCTGGATTTGCTTCAGCCCCAGTCGGACGAACGCATCCTCGATTTGGGTTGCGGCGACGGAGTATTGACCGAAAAGCTGGTTGCGCTGGGTGCGCAGGTGGTGGGTATCGACAATTCTCCGGACATGATCGCAGCCGCTCTTCGGCGGGGCATTGATGCGAGTGTAATGGATGCCCGTGCGCTGGTCTTCGAAAACGAATTCGATGCTGTCTTTTCCAATGCGGCGCTGCACTGGATCAAGGATGATCCGGACGCGCCGATTGCGGGTGCCTTCCGCGCCCTCAGGATCGGGGGAAGATTCGTGGGTGAGTTGGGCGGCCATGCGTGCGTGGGCGCGATTACCGTCGCGTTGGTGGCTACGCTGGAGCGCCGAGGCGTGAAAGATGCCGCTTCGCGGATTCCGTGGTACTTCCCGACAGCCGAAGGCTATGAAATGAGGCTGCAGCGAGCTGGTTTTGTGCCGCAAAGTGTACAACTGATTCCGCGCCCCACCCCGCTGCCAACTGGAATGCGGGGTGGCTGGACACATTTGCCAATCCGTTCTCGGCCGCGTTGCCGGGTGAGGAACGCCGCGACTTTCTCGATGCAGTTACCGCGCTGCTCAAGCCCATTCTGTGCGATGCGGACGGGAACTGGACAGCGGATTACACTCGTCTTCGCTTTGCTGCAATAAAACCGTGACACGAACCGACGAGTTCACATCAGGGCCGGGGAACTTAGGGGCGATATTCCAATTGACACCGCGTCATATTTCGCGATTTTGTGCGCGGCCAATCGATTCGCCAGCGATCGCCCAGCACTGCTGCTCCGGTGGTTGCCGCGCTCCGCATGCGGACTGACTTGCTGATACTGGCACTCAAGTGCTGGCTTCGAGACCGGAAAGGCGGCATTAGACCTTAAGCCATGCCTCAATCTTCCTCGCCCTTCGATGGCTCGTTACCCGGATGAGCGGTTGAGCAACCTCATTGACGGTAATCGTCTCGGCGCATTCAGGTTTTTCGTCGCAATCGCAGACACGACCTGGATGAGATTGTTTGCATTTCTGGCATAATTGAGTAGCCATTTTTCTGACTTTCTCCACCTCAGGGGGTCACCCAAAACCGGCCAATGAGGGTCAGTTGAAAACCGGCCGGCGAGAATGAGGCCCGGGACGTTGATTTCGGCGTGAGGCATTTAACCTTCGTCGATATGAGCAACGTCTTGCGATTGCCCTGGGGCGACTCGCATGGCCACTGCACCGCTTCGAGCCCGGGTGCGTCGGGAGACCGACGGAGCCTATCTGAAGGCGGCCGGGATCGGGGTGCGGCCGCCGGCAAAACCGGCTAACGAGAACGGGTGACCACCGGGTCGGACGCTGCAAAACCGCCCCCACGATCAAGCCCAACCCGAAAACCTTTCTAATAAGGAAAAAGCAAAACCGGCCAATGCCAATGTGGTGACCACCGGGTTTGGCGTGGAGTCGACAGGCTTGGACGTAGAAAATCCTAAGCGGGGTTCCATCCGCCAGTGCCTGCGAGCGGTTTCGTGGTCAAGCGGGTATCGGCACAGTTTGCTTCCCAACGACCCAGTTAGGCAGATAGGCTTGGGTTCGGACCCGATCATCGGACGGCCATACGCGGCTTGTGCAAAAGAGACCATTCATGAAGGTGGCCGTGAGACTAGAGTGGGCTTTTGCAGCGACGTTGCACTACTGTGCCAAGTACCCGCTTAGGTGTTTCCCATATTTCACGCACAAAAGAAGCCGCATTTGCGGTGACATGGAGGCGAACAGTGAATGAGGATCAGATTTTTGGCAAGATTCAGCAGGCGGTAGGAAAAGTAAAGCAGGGCGTTGGGGAAACTCTCGGCAACGAGAAACTAGCCAATCAGGGAGTTGTGGACCAAGTCAAAGGTGCGGCAAAGGAGACTTGGGGCAACGCTAAAGATGCTTCTAAAGAAGTGCAACACTCGCACCAGAAGGTCGCAACCGACAAGGCTCATGAGAGGCGGAATAAGATCAGTCAATCGGTGCAAAACGCCAAGGAGAAAGCCAACGAGAAGATCGACGAGCTCAAGGAGCGCCATTCAGCCTGATGTGCCGTGGCTTCGATCAAGTTAAAGCGAAAAATCAAGTCGCAGCACCTTGGTGATTTAGGACGGGTCGGGGGTGACGAGTTTGGCAGAAGTTCGGTTGCAAGAAGGCGAGTCAATAGAAAGCGCTCTCCGTCGCTTCAAGCGTAAGGTTCAGACGGAAGACATCATAAAGGAAGTGAAGCGCCACTCCTTCTATCTCAAGCCCGGCGCAAAGCGCCGAGTCAAACAAGCCTTGGCGCGAAAGCGTGCTCGGAAGAAGATTCGCAAAGAATCTGAATAAGTTGCAAATAAGTTGCAACCAAATGGTGCGCTGCCGCCCGAGCGGCGGACTGCTGCCTTGGGGCTGGACCATCTTCTGTCCCGGCTGGATGCATTTGCCCAAAAAACGATTATTCGGCCCCTAACTGCCCGCAGTCGACACCGTATTTTCCAATGTCGGAATAAATCTTCGGTGTGGCGCAGTATTTGACCATCTTGCCTTCCAGTTCCATTTCTAGTTCCGCCACTCGCGCCCATTTCATGCCTCGATCCGTCTTGCAGCTTCTGCCAAAGCGTTTTCCGCAGCCTTCGCGAAGCTCTCTTTGCGGAATCGACCTTCAAAGGAACTTTCTAGAGATCGTCAAGTACAAGAACAGCAAAAGTGCCAACCCGCTGAGAACACTTCTAACGGCATGCAACATGCCCCAGCGTGCCAGTAGCCGCTCTGTTTCTGCCGACCGCCTGTCCAGTGCAGGATTGAGCAACTGCTTATTGATGGGAAGGATCACAATCAGCGTGAATGGGATAACGGAGCCCAGCAGCACCCCGCCAATGACCCATAAGAAAGACGCTCCTGCGAGCCACGCTGCAATGGAAGAGACCAGTCCCACCGCTGCTAGGCTCGCCTGCATGACAGCGGCGCGGCGATAGCTCGGGGCAAATTCGGTCGCAGCTAGTTCCACGCCGCATTCCATTCGCGCCGGATGTTCAACCAAACTCAAATAGACGGCGGCTCCTGAGAATAGAGCACAAGCGAGCCCAGCAACAAATTCAGCAATTTGGCGCATTGACCTTCAGAACACGATCTCGTCTGTAGGCTTGACCCTGACCACGTGCTCTCCAGCACCGAAATCATTGAGCACCAAATTGTGGTGGGCGATGATATTTGCAGCGGTTAACACTTCGTTGTCCCTCGTTAGGTGTGCATCGCCTGCGAGCGTAACGTCGTAACCGAGACTAGTCGCACGTCGGCAAGTGGTGTCCACGCAATACTCCGTCATGGCTCCCGCGACGATGAGATGGGCGATTGCTCTTTTTTCAAGTTCCTGTTGGAGAGTGGTTCCGAAAAACGAGTCCGATTCTCGCTTTCTAATGACGCACTCGCCATCCGCTGGCTTGAGTGAGGGATAAAGTTCCCAGCCTTCTGTACGGATCTCCAGTGGATGCCCCTCTGCGCCGTCATGCTGAATGTAGATTACGGGAATCCCCGAAGCCCGTGCTTCAGTAAGGAGCGCTTTGATCTTGGGCAGAGCACTGCCCTGGACCTCGGCAGGCATTAGCGCAACAAGCCCGATTTGCACGTCAATGATCAACAAAGCCGACGAATTATTTCCCATCGCCAATATTGTAAATCGTGATGCCTTGCAGCCTCAGCCTATTCGTCGATGATCCCAACTAGGCGTCTCAGGGCCTTTGTCATCTTGGTCGCAAGCTTGTGCAAAAGTGACCATCCTGAGGGCTGGGTTGAGACTAGGGTAAGTTCTTGTGCTGAATCAGCAACGGGAGCATCCTATGTCAAACCAACATTCTGTCACGAAACGCCACCGCCGCCCGAAGTCTGGGAAGCGTACAGACTACACTGCACGGACGATGGCCGCTGTGAAGCAACTCTCAGAGGTAGTGAAGGCAACTCAATCTCAGAGTTCGCGTCCGAAAAGTGTCTGATTGTTCCGTGTTTCTGTAATGACGCATCCAATAGCATGAGTCCAGAACAGGAGGAGGATTTATGTCTCGTTTGCGAATGTTGCAAGTCTGGGTGGCGACGATGGTGTTGTCCACCGGATTGACTGTCGTGACGAAACTGGCTGCGGCCGGCGCACAGACCTTTACTGGAAAGGTTAGTGACGCCATGTGCGGAGCCAAGCATTCGGAGGGCAACCTCACCCCCGCAGCCTGCGTTCGTGCCTGCGTGCAGAAGGGCGCACAATACGCTTTGGTAGTCGGCGACAAGATTTATACCCTCAGCATCTCGGATCAAGCCTCGTTGGACGAACTCAACAAATTGGCTTGGGAGCAGGCCACAGTCACGGGTACTGCCAATGGCGATACCATTTCGGTAAAGTCGGTCGCTGCTGCCAAATAGGAGACCGGGGATGGTTGCTTCAACATCATGTGCAATAACGTAGCGCCTAAGCAAGCCCGCTGCCATAAACAGGAGACATTCCGCAGATGGGTGCAGTTGCGATAAAGAAGGGTCAGAGCCGGGAGAAAGCAATGGGTCTGCAAGAAATGGGAACCCTTCGGTGTGACGGCTGTGGCGAAGAGTTCGTTGTCAATCACGACCCAGCTTTGGTCGATAAAAGGCTCGCTGAAAAACAGGCTAGTTGGCTCGAAAGGGTTCTGGCGGACGATCACCAATGCGATAAGAAGCATCCCGACCGGATCGAATTGCCAAACTGATAATGCCGGGCGGCTCCGCTCAAGTCGGTTCGAAAATACGCAATCGCTTCACTCTGGTTAGACTTTGGGGCGAGGCGGCGGCGTGATGCCCGGCGCACACTCACTTTGAGCAGATGGCAGCGCTCGCGAACTGCTTTCCCGAGTTCATCGACCCCGCTGGTTTCAAGCTTTACGGGTTTATTGCAATTACCTGCAGATTGGGAAATACGACGACTCAGAGGCAGTCATGGAACGGCCTCAAAAGCGAATCATCGGATTGCACAAGAGGCCGGCCCGCCCGGAATGGGGTTCGATCCGAGGGATTGTGTAAGAGACCTCTAAAAGCTTAGCAGCCGAAACACAACACCTGTATGTGTTACATCGTACAGTTCGTCTCGGGCTCCGCTTTTGTTTCTGGGCTCGAAGTTCCCATGCATATCCGCAGTGATCACCGAACGAGTCCGATGGAGTCACGACAACCGCAAACTCTTGAGCGAGGCCCGAGCCGATCCGCGACTGATGTCGGGCACGATGACCAATTCAAGAACCGTGACACCGGAGAGTTCAATCCGATATTCCTCGACCTCGCGTATTGAGTTAGGGGGACTGAAGTTCCACTGCTGGCGCACAATTTCTCGAAATGAGCGTCCGCCATCCCCAGACCATCGCAAGACGAACGCTTGGGTGCGCTGTGTCTGGATTTCTTCGAAGACGAGCGCGATGCGTTTGAGTCTTTGCGGCTCATCGAAGATTAGCCGGATGGTTTGAGTGCCTGACTCGGCGGCACGCCACCCCCGCGATTCTTCTCCGACCAGCGCAGACTCTACTGGATAATCCTTCTGTTCCGATGTGACTTCTACCACGGCCTCACGGTCGAGGTCGAGCCATCCTTCATCCTGATACGGAATATCCTGGGGAATCGCCGTGATTAGACGCTTGCGCATACAGGCATAGTTTACCTCTCCTGCTGCTTTCTGATGATCTGCGATTGAGAATGGGCTCACCTTTGGAGCCATTTCTCAGGTCCATGTCTACGTCCTTGCGGGTGACTGGGCGTAGCTCCCGCACATGGCAGTCGAATGTACGTTAGGTCAGAAAACAAAGGTGGGAGATTGCGTTGGGAGTCTTTACGACTTCTTTATAACTTTTTAGCTAACCCCTCTGAACACTCCTCGCATCGAAGCTTCAACTTAATGGCATGCGCTGCGTTGTCCGCCGTTGACTCTCAGACTGCTGGGTTCCACCCGATGGCTAAAATGGTATTGGTGGTCGACGACAACGCGGCGATTCGTCGGGCACTCTGCCACCTGTTCACGGCGGAGGCGGACTTTGACGTATGCGGGGAGGCGGAAAACGGACAAGAAGCGATCAAAAAAGCTCAGGCCTTGCACCCTGATTTGATTGTGATGGACTTGTCAATGCCGGTGATGAACGGCATAGATGCCGCTCGTGCTCTGAAAGCGTTGATGCCCACGGTACCAGTGGTCATGTTCAGCGAGTACAGCGATGTATTTTCTGACGAGGAAGCCGGCTCCGCCGGTATATCCGCGTTGGTCTTAAAGTCTGAGCATGTATCTGTCCTGATAGGCAAGGCCCGCGCTTTGGTCTGCCCGACCACCGCGTGATTCTTACTTATTTTTCCCAGTCCGGAAATCCCAGATTGAAAGAGGAGCCAGGATAGAGAACACCCCCAAAAACCAAACAGAATGACGGCTGCTCCGGTCAATCGCGCAAAGATCATGGCGCGATTTCGGCGATACGCCTGAGTCTCTCGCCCACGCGTGGGCGTGGCTGGTAACCGCTCAGTTCGTTCATGCGACTGCCCGACTATCAGGAAACGGGTCGATTGGTGAACGCCAGTTTTGATCACGCTCGTCTAACGCCCTAATCAATTCCTGAACCAGAGAACCAAGCTGGTTGGAGTCGGTCTCATTCGCCACGGCAGTACAGAGTTCGCGCCAATCCTTTCGGTTGCGTTGAGCCATTCTGCGCCTCCAACAGTGACAGCATTTTCCACTGAGAACAGCAGGTTTCCTGCCAAAATGTTAAGTGTTTGAAATGGCGAACGGTAGTCAGAGCCTGCCTGTAATTCTGTAGAGTCTCTTGGAATAAATGATCTGCTGCGGGATAGAGGCTCCCCTGTATGTATCCGGCTTCAAAACATGGAAACTGGGCACGACCCAGCACAGGCATCAACCTGATGTTCGCCAGTCGAGATCGAGTACTGGCGGCGCCGCCGCTCTTCGTAGATCATGGAAAACACTATCATCGCTTCCCGCATCTCAATCACGCGTAGTTGTGTGGGCTGACTCTCCGGTCCGTCCTATACCCTTTAGTCTGTATCGAATAGTCATCAGTTGATATGGAGAAAACTGGGCTAACGCAGGAACCTATGCTCAGGCGGTTGGAAGATCGAATCCGCACACTCTGCTGCAAGGCACTGACGGCACGAGATCACGAGTCGGATGCAATCTTTCGGGACCTCCGATCCGCCCTTCACCAGCATACCGAGCGCCTGAGACAATTAGCCGCTTTGAAACTGGTTAGCGCGAAGCAGGGCATACCAGAAAGGCGTTCCGGCCAAACTCATCTCAAAGGCACCGAGATAAGCGGTCGTGAGCGTTCTGAATGAGGCTTAACCCATGAGGCAACTTGCTGACGCACGATTGGTCATCGGAGACGTGGGCACGAGTTCCCCTAGATTCTTCGGGTGGAAGGCTACCGGGGAGAGCAATAAGAAACAATAAGCGAAGACCGTATTTGCTGAAGGCTCCTGTAAATTGGATGTGAATTTCACACCTTCAATTTCCAATACCCTCTCAACGGAGACCGTGGACTTGCTACTCAGGTAGCAGAGGTCGAGCAACGTGGCGACTGCATCGGGTCTACCGCCGCCGTATTCTGCTCGGCCAGACTGGCGCAACCCGTGAAACTGTACCGCACTGTCCGCGCTATGACAGATCGTAGTTTCGTCGTCCTAAATTAAATTACCAAGGCAAGGTTCCTGCGATGGCGTCGTGTGCCAAGTGCCAGCGCAAGTTCCTTACCCCCAGCTACTTTTTTATCGTGATCCTTTTGGTGCTCCGGAATACCTGCTCCGAAAGTATGATCTGCACGATTGTCCCGGCCGCCTCTCGCGTGCAGCCGACGGGAAGGGTGAAAACATCAAAGCGTCCTCGTTTATAACAGTGTGTTGTTTAGGCGTCATCCGTTGGGACCTCTGCACTGGAAAGGCATTTGACGCAGATCGGCAGGGGGATTTCCCAAGTCTGCCCCTCATAGAAAAACGTGCAGTTGCCATATTCCAATAGTGATCCGCATTCAGGGCAGCAGGTCATACTCGAACGAGTGCTTGCGGCATGCAAAAAGTCGATGATTGCTACAGAAAGAGGATGATCTAGACCTATGGCACCGTCTACGCCCGCCTTCGACGGAATTGTTGTAGCCTTCTTGAGATTGAGTTTAATCGCATAGCATTCTTCGTGGACGGGCTCCCCGATTTCATTGACTCTTGTGGTCTCAAGTTCCACAGACTCGTTGCAGATGGAGCACGTAGGAAATTCAGATTTGAAAGCAAGATTTGAACGTATGGGCATGTGAGGCCTCTCTCGGAGCGAAATATCAGATTGCACAAGAGACCGACGCCCAGAAGGGGTCCGGGGGAAGGATGTGTAAGGGGACCCCTACAGTATAGCGCCGGAAGGGGACATCCGTATTTATTCCATCACGCAGTTCGTTTCGGACGCCGCCTGATGAAGAGTCCTCCTAAGACGCTGTCTCTTCCCAGTCATCGGGCAGCAAAGGCACTCCCCAAATGTTGTGCGGCTCGGTAAGTTTGATCCCACAGGGGAGCGGATTCTCAGGACTCGATATAAACTACTCCGGCGGCCGCACACTTATCCGTCAAGCAGACGTGGATCGAGATTCCCATTCCGGTTGTTAACCCAATTGCTGTTGCCATCAACGCTCCGTGAAGATTGATCACGATGGTCTCGCCCTCGGACGTCCGACCATCGACGCCATCCACGATGGCGATTACCACCTTTAGAGGAAACGCGGCAACTTCGTCGCGACTCCCGAAACCTTGCTGGAGAGGACATCGCGGAAAGGATAATACCCGCCGCATCAAATCGATGAAAGCCTCGGAACTCGCCAGTGCGCCGTTCCTTGTTCGGTTTCAAAGGAGCGACCATTAAGTCTCGCTGCCTTGGTGCGACTGTTCAAAATTGGACAGCTTTTCCAATCAGCTAAAGCCTACCCTACACGATATCGGAAGACCAAGGCGGTGCTGTATGAACCAAACGAAAGACAGATCGCGCATCGAGTTCGCAATTGCTGTCAAACTCTAGCAATCCGGTTTGTTTGGCCTTGAGGGTCTAAGTGCAGTTTCTCGCTTCCCGCTCTAGCGGCTTGCATTCCTGCCACGCCCTCATCACAGGTCGCACAGGTTCCTGTGTTGCCTTAACGAAGCGAGCTCCGCGAATGATACGAATTTTGATTGCCGACGACAGCCCTCCGGTTCGACGAGGCCTGCGCACTTTACTGGGACTGAATTCGGAATGGCAGGTCTGTGGCGAAGCCGTGGATGGTATCGATGCGGTAGAAAAGGCTCACCAGCTTGCTCCCGACATCATATTGATGGACTTCTCAATGCCCCAGATGGATGGCGTACAAGCAGCCCGAGAAATCGCCAAATCTGGTACTGACATCCCCATCCTGCTCTTCACCCGCAATCTTTCACCTCAGATCATGGAACTAGCCCGTAGCGCAGGTTTGCGGGGAGCGATTTCAAAATCGGAAATCAGCAAAATACCGTATGCGATCAAGGCATTTCAGCGTGGTGAGACGTTCTTCTATGCGAGCTAACTAGGAAGTAATCCGCGGCGCTCCGTGCCCCCTGTTTAGTGCGCAATTGCCCGACAGCGACATAGTTGGGAACTCCGAGCCCAGAAAACGAAGAGCCGGAGCCAACTAGGAGGATCGCGAGAACAGCAGCGATTGATTTTTCCCCCGTTGTACTTACCGCTTCGGGACGCTAGCTGTGCCACACTCCAAGCAACGAGGATTTAATCGAGATGTGATCAATCCGCAAGACGGGCACATCCTTTGTGA
>DATNKA010000076.1:0-6388 GCA_035603655.1 Candidatus Acidiferrales bacterium
GAGTTCGGCGGCGCTAAGCTCAAAGTCAAAGCTGTGCTTACCGTTCGTTGTCCGACCTGTGGCCTTCTCGTGGAGTACGCTGCCGGCTCAGCCATCTATCGAGCTTTGACCGACGAACAAGATGAACAACTAAGAGGAACCACTAAATCTTGCGCAGGCCATTAGGGATATGCTAGGCCGGGCGAACAAAAGACGAACACTACGGGAGTCCCCCCGGATGTACGCTTTTGCAGAGGAGGGGCCAGCTAAAAGCGTATCGCTACAAACTGGAGCCCAACCAATCCCAACGCTATGGCGTTTGAAGCCGGGTGAGTTTTGAATAATCAAAAGTTTAATTCTATGTACTTTGTGGTTCTGCTTCTGCTTCTGCTGGTGAGCATCCCAGTGCGCACTCTTGGAGCGGCATTCCCAGCAGTGTTGGCTGATACTCCGCCGATGGGATGGAACAGTTGGGACGGATACGGAACAACAATCAACGAAGCCGACTTCAAAGCTAATGTGGACTGGCTTGCCAAGCACTTGAAGCCCTATGGCTGGGAGTATGTGGTGGTGGATGAAGACTGGTTTGTAACTGACCCCGTGGCGGAAGGAAACTCAAAAGCATTTCACTACGTAATGGACGTCAATGGCCGCTATCTGCCGCCCTCGAGCCGCTTCCCGTCGGCGGCTGGCGGCGCTGGGTTCCGGCCATTAGCCGATTATGTTCACAGTCTCGGCCTCAAGCTGGGCATCCACATTCTTCGCGGGATTCCGAAACAAGCGGCTGAGCGGAATCTCCCGATTGAGGGCACAAACTATCAGGCCCGGGATGCTGCCGATACCTCCGATATCTGTCCCTGGAATTTCGACAATTACGGGATTGACCCGCGCCAGGCGGCAGGACAGGCTTATTACGATTCCATCGCTCGCCTCTATGCCAGTTGGCAGATCGATCTCATCAAGGTTGATTGCATTGGCAGCCATCCTTACAAAGGCGATGAAATTCGCATGCTGCGTCGAGCTCTTGACAAAACCGGCCGTGCCATCGTGCTGAGTGTGTCTCCCGGGCCAGCACCGCTGGAAAAGGCGGAGGAGTTAAAGAAGTACGCGCAGATGTGGCGGATCTCCGATGACATCTGGGACTTGTGGCACGGCACAACGAATTATCCTCAAGGGGTTGGAGACCAGTTCGCAAATGCCGCCAAATGGGCAGTTGTGACCGAGCCGGGGCACTGGCCGGATGCGGATATGTTGCCCCTCGGTTACCTCGGACCCACGCCTGGGTGGGGCAAGCCCCGGAATACCCGGCTCACCCACGACGAGCAGCGCACCATGCTCAGCTTGTGGTCGATGTTTCGTTCACCACTCATGCTCGGCGGAGAGTTGAAGTCGAGCGATGAGTGGACAATTGGTTTGCTTACGAATCCTGAGGTCATCGAAGTGGATCAGCATTCGACGGCTAGTCACCAAGTCTTTAGCGATGAGAAGACCGTTGTTTGGCTCTCCAAACCAGAGTCGGGAAGCGGATATTATCTGGCAGTCTTTAACCGCTCGCCTAACCCAGAGAACATTCACTACCGGTGGAAACAGTTGGATTTGAATTCCTCGGAATATAGCATTCGAAATCTGTGGGAACGCAGAGATCTTGGGCGCGAAAGGTCCCTCGATCTGGTTTTGAGTTCGCACGCCTGTGCGCTATACCGTCTGTCCTTGCCATAAGCGACCCGGCTAGCCCCACGCAAGCCTAAAGCGGAGTCTCTGTCCGAGAAAAGGGATTAGTGGTAGAGTTTTTCGGGGCAATGGCGGGCATGAGCAAACGTATTCTTACAAGCCCAGGGGGACTGCTGGTGGCTCTGGTTTGCTGCGTTTTGCAAGCGTCGGCCCAAGAGCTGGTTCCGGTGCAGGCGGACCTGGTTCGAAGCATCGAGGCCGGGAGGGTCAAGGCCGGCGATGCGGTTCTGGCCAAGGTCATCGCGAAATGGCAGAGCCCCCAATGCACACTCCGTGAAGGAGCGATCCTCAAAGGCCGAATCGTCTCGCAGAATGTCCGTTCTAAAACCGAAAAAACTTCGCAGATCGCCATGCTCTTCGAGGGCGGCCAATGCGGCGGCCGCGACATAAAACCAATTCCTCTGACCGTAGCCGCTGTGCTCGCGGTGGATCCAAGCCAGGACAAGAACCAGTATGAAAACCAGCCGCTGAGCGAGGCGGTGGGGCTTGGCTTGGGAAGAGATCCCGGTCCGAACGGGATTGGGGGATCGCAAGGTGGCAGCCGCAGCGTTACGCAGGCGGCCGCGACCGTCTACGTTTCGCCTCCTCGTTACAAAGGTCCAACCGCGGTGATGCCGGGGCAGGTGGTGGGCATCCGGGGCATGAAGCTGAACGTAGGCGGCGGCCCGGAAGGCAGCTCGGTGCTTTCAGTCTCCGGACACAATGTTCGCCTTGAATCCGGAGCCCAACTTCTGCTTGTGCTTAACCCAAATGCCTCGACGTCAGTTGCAGCGAGTGCGCCCACGGCGACCGCATCGCCCATTACGAGGGCATCTTCCTCGTCGGCTTTCGCTCCCACCAACGAGTCAACCATCGCGGAGACGCCCGACGAGACTGACGTCTGCTTACGGCCACAATGCAACGTCGCGCTGGCTCCCAACCCGGCAGAAAGCCGGACCGCAGCAGCTTCGGCGACCTTCCCGCTGAAGGATTTGGGCTATATGCCGGAACGTTTGGATCACGAAATGTATGGCTTCGATTTTGGCTCAGCCATTGCCTATCTCGGCGAGAAGGATCTGCTGTTCACCTTTAACCCGCATATATTGATCCACCGCATCGGCACGGAAGCGCAATTCTCAAAGCTGCGTATCATTCGAGCCGTTTTGATCAATGCACAAGACCGGAAGGTGGAGAAGACCGTCGATTGGAAAGTCGCGGATTTACATCAGTATCTTTGGCCCATCGGCCAGGACCGCGCGCTGGTGCATGTAGGGCATGAATTGAGAGTGTACGGCCCGGGGCTGAAACTGGAGCGGCGGCTGGCGCTCGATGGTCCCCTCGCCTTCGTGTGCATGTCTCCGTCGGCGAAATACTTTGCTGTTGGCGTGGTTCATGAGCGTCACACTGCGGCCGTACACCGGGAATTGTCCGAGGCCGAAGAAAGAGAACCTGAGGAAGACGTTGAGATCAAAGTGCTCGACAGCGATTTTCGCACTCTGGCCACAGTGGCGCGCTCTTCGCGGGCCGCACCTCCGATCTTGTCGGACGATGGCGAAATTCAAATCTTGAGCGCGAAAAAGAATCGCTGGCGGATTATGGAGGAGGCCTGGGATACACAAGAGCATCTCCTAGCTCAGGTCAACTCCAGTTGCCGTCCGCAAGGGGCGACCCTGCCGCAGAATTTACTGTTCCTGGTTGGATGCGACCCTCAGAATGCCGCCAAGTGGTACCGCGTGCTTCGGCCCAATGGAAAACCGGTGCTGAAAGGTTCGTCTTCTTCGACTGAATTGGAACGCACCGCCAACGGAAGTGCGACTGGAGGGGTGTTTACGATTGGCATGGCCGAGGCAGGAAGATCCATTACCCCGGATTCAGCCTTTCAAACCTCCGATCTTGAGAGCGAACGTATCGCCGTGTACCGCGCGGAGAATGGGGAAAGAATATTCTCGGTTGCGGTCGCTTCGCCGTCACCGACCAGGCAAACGTTCGTGCTTTCACCCGCTGGCGATCAACTGGCCGTGCTTGAAGGGGATGAAATTGATCTCTACAAGATTCCAGCGGTGCCAGGCCGGTAATACTCAGATTGAGCGTGGGCTCTGCGTTTGCTTGACTTTAACTTTAATCTTACCCTAGCTTCAATGAGATCTCGACTCCAAGCATTCGCCATGTTTTCCGTTTTTGCTGTTCTTCCGGTAACAGCAGTTTTCGCGCAAAGCGAGGGTAAATTCTCCGCGGAGAACATTTCTCTTATCAAAGACGCGGCTCAGTCGTTTGCCGCCGGAGACGTGAGTCGAGCGGAGAGCGAGTTGAATGCGGTCCTTGCGGCTTCGCCGGATGAGTTTCACGCCTTGAATCTGCTGGGCATTATCCGCGCGCAGCAGCGCCGGGAACCAGAGGCGGAGCCACTGTTCAAGCGCGCCATTGCGATCAACCCGGATTTCGCCAGCGCCCACGTGAGCTTGGGAATGCTCTACGTGCAGATGGCAAAACCTGAGGACGCAATTCCCCAGTTACAGGAAGCGCTGCGCCTCGATCCCGACCGCGCGGATGCTCGATCTTCTCTAGTGAATGTCTGGCGCGACCAGGCACACGCGGCTGTGAGTCAAGATCCGGAAAAGGCTTTGGCGCTGCTGCTCCAGGCGCGCAAGACCAGTCCGAACGATGCCGATGTGCAGTATGACTTCGGCATGGTGGCGCTCAGGATGTCGTTGCTTCCCGATGCGAAGCAGGCTTTTCAACAAACCTTGAAATTGCGCTCGGACGACGCCAAAGCTCTCTACGGTTTGGGGAGAACGGAAATGGCGCTTACCGATTACGAAGGCGCGCGAGCCACGTTTCATCGCTATTGCGATCTTCGTCCGGCGGATGCGTCGGGCCACTACGCTCTGGGCGTGACGCTGGCGGCGGTGCAACGCTCTGCTGATGCTCGAAGCCAGTTCGAGAAATCGATCGAGATCCAGCCTGCGCAAACCGAGTCCTACTTTCAGATCGGACGCATCGTTCTGGAAGCTGGTAATCTGACCGAAGCCGAGTCCCAATTTATGCGAGTCCTGAAACGCGATCCTCATCATGCCGGCGCACTAGCGAGCATGGGGCGGCTGCGCTTCCAGGAAAAAGACTACGCGCAGGCTGCCGATCTTTTACAGAAGGCAATTGCTAGCGACGTTTCCCTTCGCGAAGCACACTACTATCTCGGAATGAGCTATGCGCGCATGAATCGAAAAGAGGATTCCGAGAAAGAGCAGGAGATCGCAACCCGGCTCGAACACCAGGAAGTGGAACGGCATCAGAACCAGTTGAAGATTATTGATTCCGATCCGGATAGTAGCGAGAAACCGAAGCGATGAGGTTCTTGTTGGCATCGGCCAACGTTGAAGGACGAGGAAACCTCAAGGGCTGAAGCCCGCGCCCTTATTGGCTGCCGTCGGCCTGGGCTGAACGCCGTGCCCCGCCCGAGCCCCTTGCACCGCGGTTTCGCGAGTGTCAGAAAATCGTGTCACTTCCGATCCATCCAGGAAAATAGCGGATTCGAGCTTTCCTTATTTATTCGCGGGATTCCCACCCTCCAGCGCAACCTTAGGCCAGCCGTCGACCCAGGCGATGCTGGAGATTTGCAGATAGGCGTCGCCCGAGGTGCCATCATAGGCGTGGAAAACAATGAGGTCGCCGTCTTTCTGTTGCAACAGCGATTCTCCTCCGGGCCCGATCCATCGGCTGTTTCCCAACAACAATGGCGTGCCGCCTCCCTCTAACAAAGGCGTGCCCGCGGCGTCGACATAAGGTCCGGTGACCGATCGAGAGCGCCCGACCATAGTTTTGTAGTTGCTTTTGGTTCCTCGGCAACAGAGATCGAAAGAAACAAAAAGATAATAGTGGTCATCGTAATGGACAATGAACGGCGCTTCCACCGCCTGCCAATCGCCCGGCAAGCCTGGAGCATTGGCAGACGGATTATCGGGTCGCTTGCGCCTCGCAAGAGAATAGAGGTTTGTATCTTCCTTCGACAGCAAGCCAGTCTTGGCATCTATGCGTCGCATCTTGATGCCTGTCCAGAAACTGCCGAAGGCGAGCCAGGGCTTTCCCTTTTCGTCGAGCACCAGGTTAGGATCGATGGCGTTGAAGTCATCTTCCGAGCGGGAGAGCAAAACCAGGCCATGATCGGTCCAATGAAAATTGGGATTCCTCTGGTTCAGCGTCTTATTCGTCAGCAGCGCGATGCCGGATGTATTCTTCCCGAAAACGGAGAAGGCGTAGTAGAGGTGGTATTCTCCATTAAAGAAAGAAATATCAGGAGCCCACAATTCTTTCGTCTCTGGACTTTGCTTTTTGATCCACTCGGGAATCTGTTCGAACACGTAGCCGCAGAGCTTCCACCGATGTAAATCCTGAGAGCAGCGAATGGGAAGTTCCCCCTTGCGGACCGGGCCATTGGCGGTGCTGAACAGATACCAGGTGTCGCCGTCCTTGGCGATCGAGGGATCGTGCGTATACTCCACGTCGCCTTCCACGTGCACAACTTGCGGAGCGTTCCTCTGCGGAGCGCTGTTCTTCTGGCCCTGGGCCGGGGCGATGGTCAAAAGAGTACAGGCAAGAAAAAGCGTGGTCTTATTTCGCATCGCGAGCACCTTTCGCATGAATCAAGCGCGGGAGATTTTTGGCAGATGTACCATAGCAGAAATCGTTTACTGGCGGCTAGGCT
>DATNKA010000077.1:0-5942 GCA_035603655.1 Candidatus Acidiferrales bacterium
CCCCCGCCTCCCCATCCGGACTTTTTTCGAAAAGAATGTCCACTCTTCACTGAAATTAGCGCTTTAACAGTTAGACGGGAAAAAGGGCCAGTTCACGCAGTTCCCTCCAATCGGAGAAACGACAATGCTAATGCAGTTTCAGGATTTCGACGCTCCCTACCTGGATCGGCTTCGTTCCGGCGATCGCAGCACCCAAGAGCACTTCGTGGCGTACTTCAGCGAACTGGTTAGGCTGAAGCTGGGCAAACACCTTCGTTCCTATGCCGCCATCGAAGACGTTCAGCAGGAGACCTTCGCCCGCGTGCTGCGCGTGCTCAGAGAAAAAGGCATCCACCAGCCGGAGCGCCTTGGCGCTTTCGTCAATTCGGTTTGCGACAACGTGCTGCATGAGCACCAGCGATCAGCTTACCGGGAGACTCCGGCCGAGGACGGCGTCATCGACGGCATCCCCGACTCGGCCATCGGTGTCGTCGACGCCATCGCCACGCGGCAAACGCAACAGGCCGTTCGGCAGATTCTCGACGAGCTCTCGGAAAAAGATCGCAGCCTGATCAAAGCTCTGTTCTTTGAGGAACGCGACAAAGACGAAGTATGCTGCGAGTTTGGTGTGAACCGTCAATACCTCAGAGTTCTCCTTCATCGCGCCAAACAATCTTTCAAGTCGCACTACCTGCAAAAGGCGCAGAACTCACAGGGGCAAGCTTCTTCGTCCCGGCCACGATCTTTCCCGGCGAGGCAGCGCATGCACCGCAGCAAGACCCTCCGGCTTGCCGCTATACGTGTATCGCAGCGGACCTAAAACAAAGTGTGACAGGAACTTAGGCTGAAACGTAGTGACCGCCGTGAGACAGTCGTTCTCATTCAGTTCGAACTCAGAGGATTCGCGGGCTTTGCCGCCAACTCCACTTCCCTTTCCAAGATGACGTCACGGGCGATTTTCAGGCTTTCGACCGTGGGGTGCACCTCGACGCCTGGCTTGATCCCACGCCTTTTGACTCGATACAGGTCAGGAGTTCGAGTCTCCTCGTGCCTAGCAATCACCTCCCTGTTCGCAATGGCGACGTTCGGTTACGCATCTTTCACCACGATCGCAAACGTACTACCGTCTTACCTCTGCCATCGCGATGCGGTTGCATGCGTCAGCGGACTGAGAGGGACCGGCGCAGGCATCGGAACCATTGTCGCTTTCAAACTGATCGGCTATTTTTCTGATGCACGCCAGGCGGCAAGAACGCACGGGTTCGACCCAATCATGATTGTCGCGGGTCTGGTCCCGTTTGTCCGCGTGATTTTACTGCTACTGCTAGTCTGCAACCCCAAGGCAACAGACCAAGGCCTGGGGCGTAGGATCTGAACGGTTTGCGTCGCCTCAGCATCAGCGGCGAAAATTCCCGATGCTAAACTGTTTGCCTTCTGGCAGGAAACCAAGCGACACTAGAGTGCAGGTCGCACAATCAATCGCGGAGGAAAAGTGTGAGCAACTCGGAAACAAAAATCAATCGGAGGACGTTCTTGTCCAACTCCGCAGTGTTGATTGCCGGAGGATCAGTCTTCGCCAGTACCGCTCTTTCGTACGGCAGAGTTCTGGGCGCCAACGATCGTATTTCGTTATGCCACATCGGAATCGGAAGTCGCGGCACGGAGTTGGACTGGATCGTATCGCAGCTCAGGACCAGCCATAACGTGGAAATGACCGGCGTCTGCGATTTGTGGCGCCTGAACCGCGAGAAAGCTGTCGCCAAGAATGCAAGGTTTTATGGCCGCGAGCCGCGCGCGTTTCAGTATTTGGAGGACGTACTTGCGCTTAAAGATATCGATGCCGTGATCATTTCAACCCCGGAGCACTCCCACTCGCCAATCCTGAAAATGGCCGCAGAAGCCGGCAAAGATGCATATGTTGAAAAGCCGATGGGCAATGTTCTGGCAGAGGCGAAGTCTGCGCGCGACGCGGTCATACAAAATGAGCGGGTCGTACAGGTCGGCACGCAACATCGCAGTGAACCGCATCCCAGGGCCGCCCAGGAATTAATGCAGACCGGGGTCCTCGGCGATGTGAGCAAAGTGGAAATCGTTTGGAACTACAACGGTCCAAGATGGCGCGGACGTGAGGAGACGAAGCTGGTCCGTGAAGAGGATACCGATTGGCGTAAGTGGCTACTTACTAAGCCCTATCGTCCGTTTGATCCTCAAGTCTATTGCGAATTCCGCTTGTACAAGGAATTCTCCAGCGGCATTCCCGATCAATGGATGAGTCACGCGATCGATCTCGTGCATTGGTTCATGAACGACAGCTTTCCGCGTTCGGTGGTTGCTCATGGTGGCGTTTTTGCCTGGCACGATGGCCGCGAGAACGCCGATACGTTCCAAGCTCTTTTGGAATACCCGAAAGGTTTTCTGGTCAGCTACTCAACCAGCTTTGGCAACGACGCTCCAGGATTCACGCGCTACATGGGGAAGCAGGCAACGCTTATCAACATAGGAGGCGAGGGCAGCCCGCGCTATCAATTGGTTCAAGAGAAAGGCACGCACGAAGACGACGCCGACATCGACGAAAAAAGGTCCTCGAAGTACGTTCTTCTGCCAGGCGAAACCAAGCTCCCGCCGATGGGCATAGACGACCTGTCCCTTGGACATATGTCCAACTGGTTCGAGTGCATGCGCTCCCGCCAGCAGCCTCATTGCACGGTACATGAGGGCTTCGCCCACTCAGTAGCGTGCATGATGGCGGCCGAATCCTACTGGTCGGGAAAGAAGCAGTATTGGGACACGGCCAATGAGACCATTCTGGACCGTGCGCCGGAAAGCTAAAGGATTTGCTGCGGCGGTAACTGCGATTACGAAAGGTAACGGACGGTCTGCTCTATCATCTTGGCAGTGGGCCCGTACGGTTCGCCTGGCGCGTCGAATTCCATCGAGCAATAACCTCTGTAGCCGCTGGACTTCAAAATATCGAACGACTTCTTCAGGTCAATGCTGAACGGCTTGCCCTGATCGTCGGTCTCCCCGTCCTTGACATGGCAAATGCCGTACGCGTGCTGGAACATCGCCGCGAGCGCCCGATAATTAAAATCAGCATCGCCGGTAAGCATGGAGTTTGCGAAATCGGGCAGGCCGTGCAGGAACGGGCTGTTGACGGCCTCAATTACTTTAACCAGAAAGAACGCGTCTTCGCTGACTAAGTCGTCATTCTCCAGATTCACTACTATATTCTTCCCAGCAGCATACTCACTCACTTCACGAAGACTCTCTGCTGTGTGCTGCACATTCGGCTGCGAGTTAGTTGCGCGTCGATTGTGCGTACGAATGCTAGGCGAGCCAATCTGAACGGCCACATCCACCCACTTCTTTGCATAGGCGATTGCTTTCCTCCGCACCGACGCATCGGCATCGTAGAAGCTGTCTTCGCCATCAACCGCGATATTCACAACCTTCGCGTTCGCTTTTCTCAATGCCTCGTGGAAGCCGGACAGATACTCGGAATCAAGCGAACGAAAATGCCGGTTGTGCGGCTCGATGTTGTGGACATCAAATTTTCTGACTACCTCCGATGCGAACTCCGTGAGGTCCCTTCCCGGCAAATTGCGGTCACGATCGCGGTTGCCGGGACTCTCAATGTATGCGCGAAATGGGTAGGAGGCAACCGCCACTCGATCGCGGGGCGCAGAGGGAAACGAGATACGAGGTTCCAACGCCGTGGCAGCGAATACTCTACGTGGACTACTGGCAAAGGACACGCCAGCCGCCAGAACCGAAAACTTTTCGAGAAAATCGCGACGAGTTAGCAAGTGGATGGGTTGTGGATACGAAGCTGGAATTATACTCTCGCGGCCATCGCCGGAAAACCGCGTCCCCGAGTCATCTGAAGGAGACAACTTTCCGCTTTGAGGGCCATTTGGGACCTATGCTAGTTAGGCTCCCCTTGTCGAGTGGTGGTTAGCTCATGCGTTTCCGTTCTGACCAATCTTCTCCCCGCGTTTTAACTCCTCATTCCCCCGTCTGAAACCAATAGCAGAGACGGCCCTTTCCGCCGTCAAGGGTAGAGCTGGCGCCGGCCACAAACCGGCTGCCCTGCGACTGCTCGGGCCGCTCTGCACAGCACCTCTCCCGTACGGGGGAATCCTCTGCGCCACAACGGGACACCCTATAGCGGAATCAATGTTCTCCCTCTGTGGGCCAGCGCCATGGTGCAGAGCTTCGCGGCTCCCATCTGGATGACCTTCAAACAAGCCATGGAGCTTGACGCTCAAATCCGCAGGGGGGAGAAAGGCTCGCTCGTCGTCAACGCAGACAGCATCACGCTGACGAAACGACCGGCGCCGAAATCGACCGGGAAATCCCGATTCTCAAGGGAGAGACCGTTTTCAACGTCGAGCAGATCGAAGATCTGCCGGACGTTTATTACGCGAAAGCCGCTGTGCTCCGCAAATAATTTCGTCGGCGCGGAATTAGGGCGTCCCGTGCACTTCTCAAGGCGCCGATACAGACAGCCGGAGGTTTTACATCGCTCCAGACGTCCGTGATCACAAGCCGTCGATCCGGATAGCGGCGCCGTGAGCCGAATCGCTTAATAAACACGGACCGCCCAGTTTCAATTCAGAAGCGGTCAATGTTCGATGATTCCTCATCGCAGTTGCCTCATGCGGCGTTCCTCTCCAGGGAGTATTCATGATCCAACCCACCGAGGATCGGCCTAGCCCTGATTTCACATCGCTGGGGCAATCGATGCCGATTCATCGTTCTCGACCGAACAGGGCCTTATCCTTATTACTACGACCTGGCCCTGGTTTGCGGAAGACTGGAGGTCAGGGTATTGTTCTGAGAGGCGAAGTTCTTTTCATTGAGGTTGATGCGAAAGCGCTCAACCCGCTCAAGACCACAAGTATCCATAACGCAGCGCGAATGGTCGAAAGCTGCGCGACAAACCCGATCAGGGGCGGACCGGCAAGGAAGCCAACATAGCCAGCCGTCGTGACTACGGCGAGGCTGGGACCGGGGGCACTGCCTTCAATGTTCCCCACAGCGGCAAACGTATTGGGAATAATCGTGGCCAGACCTGCTCCGGCGCACGTAAATCCCACCAACGCCCAAGCGGCATTGCCGAACAACAAGACGAAGACAAGCCCTGCCGCGGCCAAAAGCGCCCCGTAACAAACGAGATGGCCGCGTCCAAGCTTTCCAGTGAGATAGTCGCCTGTCAGGCGACCTCCAGCCATAGCGCCTGAGAACACCGCATATCCAAGAGCGGCCAATCCCGGCCCGGTGAGAACCGAAGTACGAAGATAAATCGCACTCCAATCGGCGATCGCACCTTCAACGAGCATAATCGAAAATGCAAGAAGCGCGAGCGCGCCGAGTGCTACAGACCACTTAATCGTGCCTCCGGATGCCACTTTCTCGGCGTCCTCAGGTGCGGAGGGAAGCGGAAGCCACCTGAATGCGAGTATGGAGATTGCGGCAAGTGCTATACCGCTGACCCAAAAGTGAATCCCGGCCGGAACCGCACGTGAAGCAACCAATCCCCCTAACGCAGATCCGGCCATTCCACCCAAGCTGAAGAGGGCGTGGAATGACGACATGATGTGACGCTGGTATCGCTTCTCGAGCATCACAGCGTGAGTATTCATCGCTACATCCATCGAACCAGCCATCGCCCCATAGAAAAGAAGAGCGACCGACAGTGTTAGGACCGTATTGGATTCGGCAATCAAGGGCAGTGCGAGGCCAAACCCCAATGTCGACCCAATCACGATGCTCAGACTGCCGAACCTGTTAATGAGCCATCCAGCGGCAGGCATGGCGAGAACGGAACCGATTGCCGCCATCATCAACGACCTGCCCAAAACGGCGGGAGAAAGATGGAGGTGCGCCTGAAAGGCAGGAATCCTCGAAGCCCAGGTTGCGATGATCAGTCCGTGGATCAGAAAGATTAAGGACACGCTCAC
>DATNKA010000078.1:0-3839 GCA_035603655.1 Candidatus Acidiferrales bacterium
CTTACGACGATTTTCGGTGGCTCGTACCTGAACGTAGGCCAGGAAGCGCGGGATTTCACCATCAATCCATTCTCCCTGCAACAGACCAAAGAGAATCTGCAATTTCTCTTCAGCTTCTTCCGCGTGCTCATTGAGGGTAACGAGCAGCGTTACCGGCTCGACTTCAAGGAGGAACGCCGCCTCTGGGATGCGATCGAGCGGATTTACGTACTAGAGCCGAACCAGCGCACGATCTCGAACTTTGGGAACATCATCGGCGAGTTAAAGGAACGCCTGCACCGCTGGACCCGAGGTGGACAGTACGGCTTCCTGTTCGACAACGCCGAGGACACGCTTTCGTTCTCCCGCTTCCAGACGTTCAACTTTCACGGCTGGAACGATGCGCCGGAAGTCTTGGAGCCACTGTTGTTTTACGTTTTGCATCGCGCGTCGAACGAGATTGCAGACCCCAAAAAACTGGGCACCTTCAAAACCTTCCTGATCGATGAGGCATGGCTCTTCATCAAGAATGAGACGATCCGCAATTATGTGGTCCAGGCGCAGAAGACTTGGCGTAAACACAACGCCGCCATGATCCTGGCAACGCAATCAATCAAAGAGCTTGAGGAATCGGGGATGCTGGCGATAGTGGCGGAGAGCTGCCCGACAAAAATCTTTCTCGCCAATCCGGAGATGAACCGCGAAGTCTACCGGGAGGCATTCCATCTCAACGACACTGAACTGGACATTATCAGCGGCCTTGTTCCTCCCGGCCAAATGCTGATTCGGAAAGCGCAGACCTCAAAAAAGGTGCATTTGAACGTCGATTCGGTTTCGCATTGGATGGCAACCAACAACGCCCGCGACAACCTGAAGAAGCAGGACTACTTCGATCGCTTCGGTATAGCGGATGGGCTTCGTCATCTGGCGGAAGACTACCCATTCCAGCCGCCCACGCTGGCCAGGGCAACGGCTGCAACGAACCACAAAGGAGAAATGCTGTGAACCATCTGAACTGGATTATCAATTGTCTGGTGATCGTTTCTTCCGTCGGCGTCGTAGCGCAAGATTCCGCGCGCACGGTGCAGTATCACTCCCAGGACATCATTCCCATCCGCACAAAGTTGAAATACACGACCCTTATTGAACTACCCACGACCGAAAAGATCATGGAAGCGGCCACTGGCGATAAGGATTTCTGGATCGTGGACGTGGTCGGCAACTTCTGCTTTGTGCATCCGGCAAAGCAAGGCATTAACTCCAACTTAAATCTCATCACCGATAAGGGCAACATCTACAGTTTCACCCTCCAAGACATATCGGGCTCCACCCCCGCCGCCAGCCCTGACCTGAAGGTGATCGTGGAACCCGCCGACCGTTCCGCCATTGTGGCCGCGAGCGGCCTCCCGCAGTTTGTGCCGGCCGCCCAACTTGAACAGTCACGACAGCAGCTTGCCGCCCTTCAATCGCACGTTGAACAGGCCGTTGACGAGTACAAGAGCGCATATCCAACCCAGCTCAAGTTCGATTATGTCTACAAGGCGAATGAAGCTCCCTTCGATATCCAATCGATTTATCACGACGACAAGTTCACCTACATCAAGACGAAAGCGACTGAACACTTCAGCGTGTATGAGATGAAGGACGGCAAGCCGAACCTCGTCACTTACGACCTCCGGGAAGGGACATACATCATCCCGAAGATCATGGACAGCGGATATGTAGAGCTGGGCAAAAAGAAAATGGAATTCACGCGCAAGGGATAGCCAACATGACCGAACACGTCTTTACTCCCCGCACCGACGCGCAGACCGGACTCCCAGGCGATCCCACGTTGCGTCGCAATCTGCAAATGCCGAAAGGAGTCTTGCAGAAAAGCCTCAAGACCTTCGTTTATCTCGGTGCGGCATTGCTCGTGGTTGTGGCGGCGCTCTTCAGTTCGTCCGGAAAAAAGACGCCCGCGCAACCGGCCAGTGCGAAAGGTCAGCCGCCGCAACCGATGTTACAGGACAACACCGACGGCAACGTGCAGGAGTTGAAGAATCAGATCCAGGCGGAACGCCAAAAAGAGCGGCAGGCAACAATGGCCGCTGGTGCAACGGGAGATCCGGCCCTCGCATCTGCGACGCCCGCGCAGCGGACAGCCGCCGCTGCCTACGGCCCGACCGGCGTTGCTGCCCCCTGTGTTCCCAGCCGGCCAGGTTCGCAATTACAGCAGGGCGACACGCAGATGCAACTAACGCCTATACAACAGCAAGCGCAGCTAATCGCGGCGAAAGAGCGGGAACGCGCAGACAACTCACGTTTCGCTTCCAACCTTGTGTACTCCCGCTCCGTAGAACCGCCGCAACAACAGGGTCAGATGATGCCGGCCCAGTACGGTTCTGCCGACCGGCAGACAAACAGTAGTCTCGTTCCTCCAGAAGCCGAAAGAAAACAGGAAGACACCCCCGGAGGCTATAAACGCCCACTGGAGGCAAATGTCGATTCAGCCACCGGCCAGCCGTATCTGATTTATGAGGGCTCGGTGCTCGACGCCGTTCTGATGAACCGCTTAGATGGGGACGCCGTAGGACCGGTCAAAGTTCTTGTCTCAAACCCTCTGTATTCGCACGATCATCAACACATCATCATTCCCGAGGGGACAGTTGTTCTCGGTGAAGCCAAAAAGATTGGAGCGACAGGCTTCGGTCAACAGCGCCGAATAGCAGTGGTTTTCCACCGCCTGATTATGCCCGACGGTTATTCCGTCGATCTCGACCAGTTTCAGGGCCTCGATCAAATCGGGGAGCAGGGGCTAAAAGACAAGGTCAATAATCACTACCTTCAGATTTTCGGCACCTCGATTGCTTTGGGTGTGGTTGCTGGGGCGAGCGAGATCACTCAGGGTGGCGGCACCATTACAACCAGCGGTTCTCAGGCCTTCACCAACGGAGCAGCGGGCAGCGTTTCGCAGTCCGCGGCGAGCATCCTTGACCGCTTCATCCAGATACCACCCACGATCACGATTCGGGAAGGACATCGGGTGAAGGTCTATTTTACGCAGGACTTGCTTCTTCCCGCGTACTCGAACCACACCATTCCACAGACTTTCTAAGGAGGCTTCCGATGCGACAAATTGCTCTTTCCCTCTTCGTTCTGTGGACTCTCACGCCTGCCGACTGTCAGAGCATGTCGGCAAAGGTGAAACAGTTGCAGGATCAATACAACGCCGAGTACCCGGCCTATGCCAATGAATGCATGGATCCAGTGACCGCCGGATCGTCAGAACTTCTGAAAGGAGAGAAGCTGACTCCGGACCAGATAGCGGCCCTGGAAGCCAAGAAGAAAACACGAGAAGCGCAGTGTAAGCCAACCGCCTTGCACAGATTCAGAAAGAAATTATTACTGCACAGCAGTAGCGCGGTATTGCTGTGAGAGCGTTCCACACCAACCGCAGACGAAAGGACAAGAAAGTGACGAAGCTAACCATTACCGCACTCACTATCGGCCTCGCTACGGCACTGCAACCCGGTGCGCACGCGCAATTCGGCTCCGGCATCGTCTACGATCCCACGCAATCGGCCCACGCCATTACGCAGATCGAACACGAAGAGCGATCCATTTCCAATCAATTCCAGCAGATCGAGCAGGGCCAGCAAATCTTCTCCAACAGCGTCAAGATCGCCACAACAGCGCTACAGGCCTACAACGTTGCAAAGCAGCAATACAACCTCGTGCACCAGATGATCCTCGCGCCAAGAATGCTCTATTCCCGATTTCTGTCTCCAACTTCCGACTTGCTACTGCTACAGCAGATCTCGAATACCTACGGCAATTCGATGGGTTGGCTCAATACGGCGAATACCGGAAAGGGGGCT
>DATNKA010000079.1:0-3739 GCA_035603655.1 Candidatus Acidiferrales bacterium
TAGGACACCGCGATGAACACTCTGAAGACGGGCCGAAGCCGGACATGCAGTCTCAAGTCCAGAAGGCGCCGGCGAACTCTATGATTGACCGCACGGCGCAGCATTCGTGTGCGGCCTTGGCGATAACACGCGCTGCGGGAGAACACCCAACCAGATCAACGGAGTCTTTCCCGGGGTTGCAGGCGCGTGCGAAGCCACAGGCTCTACGAGTGGCCATCAAAGTCAAGGGAAAGATACTTTTTGTCAATCTGCCCGACGTGGTTTCCGTTCAAGCTAAGGGTAAATGCGTGTCTCTCCAACGGAACGCGAATTCCTATCTATTACGTGAGTCTATTTCGGTGGTGGCAGAAAAGCTCGAAACCCATGGATTCATCCGCATCCACCGATCTGTGCTCGTGAACACTTCGTTTGTAGAAGAAATCAGGCCGCTTTCGACGGGAGAATATTGCCTGCGAGTCGAGGGCGGCAAGGAATATACCGTCACACGCACGTATAAGAGAAATCTCAAATCCCTTGCGCAATTCTGGATCGGCACAGGAGCGTTCTTCCCTGGTTAGTTCCGGTGGCTTCGGTTGGTGCAGCGAAGTCTAGGTATTGAACGCGTCGGGAGGAAGCGATGAACGCCAAGAAATGCGCAGCACTTGCGGCTTTTGATCTTTAGCTTGACCGATGTCTGTGCTGGCCCGGGATAAACATAAGCGCAAGATGACAAGAATAAATATCCCAACATGGCTCCGCTGAACTAATACATGATGAACGCGATGCCGAGATCGCCCTAACGCGGAACGCCGCTCCCGAAGACATCTCTCGGGAGGCAACTGTTCCGGTCATCGGACGCCACGGATACCAAACCGCCGTTGAGGGCAAGAACGGTTTTGTGTGCCTTCTGGAACGAGCTTGGATGTCCCCTTTCGATAACCCCGAATTTTGGAACTCCAAGAACCGCAGTCCAGACTGCTATAACCCGCCTGCCGCGCGGACCATCCTTCCTCTCATCAAAAGGCGGACGGATATGGTTTTGGCGGGGGCTCCCGTCGAGCGTCGCAACCCCAATTCTTCACAGATGATCTGTCTTGCTCAGACGCGAAAGAGCGAGACCTGTCATGCTCACCTCTGCCGAGTGTGTCGAGAGCGCGTTCTATCGGCAACGCGGTCAGCGCGAGGACACTAAGCTTTCCTTAGAACGATGATGCGACGCTTGCAATACCACGGAACATAACCATCGATAGAAATATGGAGGCAACACCCATGAAGTTAGTAGTAGTGATTAGCACAGCTGTTTTGTCCTTGACCCTTGGGGCCGCAGCTCCGGTATATGCACGGCAGGACCAGCACGACCAGCAGGAAGAACAGAAAGTCCGGCCCTCCCAGGACGAGAAAAAGGCGCAACCCGATAAACCCGTAAAGCCAGAGGAAAAAGGCGCGAAGCAGCCAGAAAGGAACGCGAAGCCGGAAGAGAGAAACGCCAAGCAACCGCAGAAGGAGGGAAAGCCTGGAGTGCCAGCGCAGCGGGCTGGTGGCAATAGAAATGGCCGCATTCCCGACGACCGTTACAAGGCCAATTTTGGACGCGAACACACGTTCCATGTCAGCCAGGGCGACTACGGTAATCGCAGATTCCAGTACGGCGGCTATTCGTTTGGATTTGTCGGCGCATGGCCAACCAACTGGCTCTACACGCAAAACGTTTATGTCATCGAAATTGACGGCGTGTATTACCTGTGCAACCCGGTGTACCCAGGCATTAACATTGCCCTAAGCGTCAACCTATAGCGGCTGCTTTCTCTGCGGACTCTGGGCGCGAACTTTATCAGCGTGGGTCCGGTAACTCGGACTCGCGCCGCTTCGTCTCTGGTTCGCAATAGGGTTGGCATCCAACGTCTCGCTGGGCCTTCAGATTTCCTTGGCTTGGAGTCGGTCACGCCCGTGGGCTTGGCGAACGTGAATATCGAACGTCTGGTGCAAATGTCTTCATTCTCTTCAAGGGTGTTGCCCATGAGATTGAACCAAACGCTGGGGCAAAGAGAACACGGCGATTTGAAGAAATGGTCTGTCAGGCTTGGATACTATGAATACTCCCGCTTTCCAAGCAACCATCGTGCCAGGTAGGAAGCCTTCTTCTAGTTCCGGAACTGAGATTCGGCTAATGGTTCCTGGAGGAACTATCTTCCGGAAGAAGTAGGATCACCACAAACCCGCTCGCAAAGTGGCGTGCATACTCCGGTCCAACACGCGGTGGCGTCCGCCGCGCCCGAGCGGCTTTGTACAAATCACTTTTTCGCTCAAGAGACAAAGCCTCCGATTTGGAATGATCGGGATCCGTCCGTGTCTCACCCCGCCCACGACCCACCTATGAAAAAATCGGCTCTGAGCAAGAATCTGTGAAGGGCGAGGTTTTGCGGGGATTTTGAGTGCTGGATATAGTGCCTTGCTGCCACCTCGGCCCGACCGAGAAGGTTGCTAATCCACCATGCGGCACGAAGGGCCGCTTCAGCTGTAATCCTGTTTACTCAGGAGTGATTGATGAGTGGGCGACCATACACCCTGAACTCATGGATGCTTGCTTAGACTGGATGGCATGCATCTCCATCGACGCCTCTTGGCGGCTCTCGTGATTTTATTGGGCGGTAGGTACGAGTTCTGGCGGACTGGCCGCGTGACGGGTTTAGAGCTCTCCTCTTGGGACCGGATTCGGGAGGTATCTAATTGGGCGGAAGATATCGGTGTGCGGCGCCAGTCGCGTATACGACAACTCGTGCGATCAGCTATTGATGAGAACGGAGACCTCGAACATGAAGCCTAATGAACCCAGCCGCACAGCCCTGATGATCGCCCGGCAACGAGCTGCTCATCAGGTGCTCGATCACGGCTCAATCCTCTATGACCCATTTGCCATGAAGATTCTGCGTGAAGACGAAAAGGACGTGCTTCAATTTGCGAACAAACACCCTTTGGCCAGCATCGGACGTCTGTTCACCACCGCGCGAAGCCGGATTGCGGAAGATGCTTTGTCAAGAGCTGTCGAAAGAGGGGTTCGGCAGATCGTCATCCTTGGTGCCGGACTCGACACTTTCGCTCTCCGGAATCCCCATGGCGCACGACAGATCCGTATCTATGAGGTGGATCATCCCGCGACGCAGGCATGGAAACGCCAGCGCTTGGCCGAAGCTCAAATCGCGCTTCCAGGTTCGGCCGCGCCGTTCAAGGACTCGCGCCCGGACACGCCAGCGTTCATGTGGTCCACGCTAAGCACTAATTGAACGCGGTCATCTATTGCTATTCAAATACAGAGCCCGTCCCCACCGGCATATCCGGTTTATGCCAAGCATCCTCGGCCCCTTTAGAAATGGCCATCATGAACCAAGGCCGCTCCGAGAAGAATCGTCCCGGCGCTTATGATCTATGCCTTTAGTCGAGCAGTGACGCCAAGAACGCGCGAGCAGCGGCGGGGTCGCGCAGGCGCTGTGCAGCAAGACTTGCGCCCGGGCCGATGTGCAGGGTTATGGCGGTGGGTGGCAGTGCGGCAAATAGCTCCTCATCCGTGCGGTCGTCGCCGAACGCTGCGATGAGTGCCGGGGATGGCTCCTGTGACAACAACCGCTGAACGACCGCGGCTTTGTTGACGCCTCGCGGCCGCACTTCGAGCACCTTCTTACCTTCAACGACATCCACGGGACGTCCAGCCATGGCCTGCGAGAGCCGCACCCGGAGTTCCCGCGCCTGCATTTGGCCAAAGCCG
>DATNKA010000080.1:0-2417 GCA_035603655.1 Candidatus Acidiferrales bacterium
ACTTTCAGGACGTCGGCGCCGAACCACGCCATCATTTGCGAACACGCCGGTCCGGCCTGAACGCCGGTGTAGTCAATTACTTTGATTTCTTCCAGCGGTAACTTCATGATCGTAAGCTCCTTATTGGTTAATGAGTTCACAGCGCCAACGTTCTGTCTCTTTCAACGTCGACTTCTCTGATAGTTATGCAATTTCCCTTCCACTATTTCTCGCTCAGATGCAAACGGCTGTTTCACTAGGTTCTTTGGAGTCTGTTGGTTGTTCGCTGTGCGGCACACGTTGGTTTCTCCATCTTTCTTCCACGCTCCAATTAAGCCATTGCAGCTTCCGTCCCACTGGCACAGGAGTGTGGATCGATGGCGACTGAGTACAGTCATAGTTATGGTCTGGCAAATCTCACGATCGGGGCTCCATGGTTTGATTCGAACGATTGCGTGTCAATAAACGCGACAGAATCCGACATCCACTGTCCGATGCTCGACACACAAGAGAATGGAGAGTTCCTGATGGCTACGAATGTGAATGTGCCAATGCACGGGCTTCTGGAACTGAAACTGCACCGCAGATGAATGCGCCAAAAGGCCACTCTGTGATGAAGAACGTTGCAATACGAAAGGGAAGAAATATGTCGAGAAATGTATCGGCAAATTCCGGATCTCTGAGATTTGTCCAGAACATATCCGTCGACCCTCATGTGTTCCAGGCGGACGAACCGAGCGAGAACGGTGGCAAAGACGCGGGGCCTGACCCGTTCGAATTGATCCTGGCCGCGCTGGGAGCGTGTGCCGGTATCACTGTTCAAATGTATGCCGACAGAAAACAGTGGCCTCTTGAGGGAGTGCATGTCGTCTTGTCATACACGAGAGTTCCCGCAGAGGATCGTGCCGACTCCGATACGAAGATGGGGATGGTGGACGGAATCGAAATGGGGATCTCCTTCGAGGGAGATCTATCCGAAGAGCAACAACGCAGACTGTTGGAGATAGCCAGCAAATGTCCGATTCATCGCCTACTGACTTCGCCGGTCTCGATTCAAACGAAACTACTTGTTCCCAGCTCTCTTCAATCTGAATAAGGTCTCGTCGGAATTTACCTGACATCAGTCCGCGAGGGTAGAAAAGGTCTGCTACGGAGAAACGCCTCGGGGGAGCAATGTGGTCCGCGACCGGTGTCTTAAAGTGTTGGCTTACGGTCGCGCTCCTTTCGATTCCCATGACCGTGGCCGGTGAACAAGAGAAGGGTCGATCCCTTTCGATTCCGAAGACTCCTGATGTTGCCTCGCAGCAACCGTGGGAAAGCAAAAGAACAATACTTAAGAGCGCTCAGAACAGCAGCCCAGACGAAATTGCAAGCGCCGCTCAGACTCTGAGTGATGCCGAGACGAACGAACAGTTCGACAATTCCCCCTCCTTGAAATGGATGGCAGGGACTTTGCGTATCAATATGGCAGCGGCCTACAGGCTGAGTGTAGCGTTCAACTTCGTCGCGCTCGTCACGCTCACCGCCATACCTTTGAGATCCAAATGCCTGCCATATTTCGCAAGCGGACTGAACTCATACGCCAGGGTCTTGACGATGCGCAGAGGGCGAGTACCGAGGCGACGTTGCGGCTGTCGGCCATCGAATCACGCCTCGCCAAATAGGGTGTGAGATCGCCAGAATGCAGTCGATCGCCGACCAGCAGTGGCAAGCGGAGGAGGAGCGCATACGTGCCGCTGCCGAGGAGGACAAGTGCAGAATTGTAAAGGCGGTGGAGCACGAGATTGCAGCGGCCGTAAGCCAAGCCAGGCGCGAGCTAAAGGCCTACATAGCCGACCTGGCGGTGACTTTGGCAGCCAAACGCATCCAAGTGGATGTCTCCACTGATGAAGAACTCGTGCGCTCCTTCATCGATCAACTGGGACGAAATGGCAGCGATTGAGTGTCTGTCGTCATCAGCCGACAGGCATATCGCTTTTTTATCCTGTCATTTCGTTGATTGTCAGCGCCTCGTTGTCGCGACGGGTGGATCGCTCCTGTCCGTTTGAAGTGCGCACGTGATGGACGTCGTTCCAAAGCAAGACCGCCGGCTGAGAAAGGCTGTTTTCATAGCTAAGTGCGCTCAGGCTCGTCGTATTTAGAATGAGTGATCTGCCGTTGACGGGTTCGATGCCAAGCCAGCGTGTGGCCAATACTCTCAGAAAATGCCCGCTGGAAAAAAGCAATGAGTTCCCCGCCACCGCGCGCAAGCGGCCGACCACACGATCGGCCCGCGTGGCGACTTGCTGTGGCAGTTCTCCGCCGGGGCAGCCGTCGCGGAACAGTTGCCAGTCCGGCCGTTCCGCGAGTATTTCCGCTGTCTGGCGCCCTTCGTATTCACCGTAGTCCCACTCAACGAGGTCGCGATCAATTTGCGCCACAGGTCCGAAGCCAGCAAG
>DATNKA010000081.1:0-5599 GCA_035603655.1 Candidatus Acidiferrales bacterium
AGCAACGTGAAGCCTCGCCTGCTGGCTTCCGTCCACATCAGCGGCAGCGCCATTGATAAGCTTGCGATGCCACCCCAAGCGGTTCGGAAATTTCCCTCGCTGAGCCGCTTCATGGATGGAAGGCACGGAGAGTGGTCGGTCACTACCATATCGATGGTGCCGTCTCTAAGCCCCTGCCATAATCGTTCGCAATTCTCACGGCTGCGGATCGGTGGCGCACACTTGGCCAGGGTTGCGCCGTCCGCAATCGTTTCAGCGGCCAGATGCAAATAGTGCGGGCACGTCTCCACGCTTACGGCAAGTCCTTCGGAGCGCGCAGCGCGCAACTCCTCCAGGGCAAGGCTGGTCGACAGATGGACGATGTGCAAACGAAAACCGTATTCGCGGCACAGGGATAACATCATCCGGATAGCAGATCGTTCCGCATCGTCTGGCCGCGATTGCAGATAGGTCGAATAACAATTCCAGTCGGCATCAGCGAGAGCGCCCGTCGCCGCTTCGATCGGTCCGGGAAGTTCTGCGTGCACCAGCAGCGGCAGCCCAGTGCGAGCAATGTGCGGCAGGCTCGCGCGCAGTTGCGGCTCTGTAACCATAGTGAAACCATCGATGCCCGGATTGACCAGGAAGCATTTAAACCCGGGTACTCCAGCCGCCGCGAGAGCTTCAATGTCGTTTTGATTGTCGTGAACGACCCCGCCCCAAGCTGCCCAATCGACGTGGCATTTGGCCTGTGCAGCCGCACGCTTAGCCTCAAGCGCTCCCACATTCGTCGTCGCAGGAAGGCAGTTCAGGGGCATATCGACCAGCATGGTGTAGCCTCCTGCCGCTGCGGCTCGCGTTGCGGTTTCGAAGCCCTCCCACTCGGCGCGACCGGGATCGTTGATATGTACGTGGGAATCAACCAGCCCTGGAAGAATCGCCGCATTGCCGACGTCATGGATTTCGTAACCGGCAGCCGGTGGTTGATCGAGGGAAACGACTGCCTGGATGCGTTCTTCTTCCACGAGGATGGCGCCCGGACGGATCCCTTCGAGAGTAACCACTCGACGGGACAGGAAGGCCTGCAGACTCAAGATGTCGGCTCCAGTGAAGTCAGCCCTAGCCCACGTGTATGCCAAGGCGCTCCGCTTTCCGATTCGTTCGCAAACCGGAAAAGCATTTTACGAAATTCTACGTCGCAGCATATACTCGCTTCTCAGCGAAGCGGCTGCGAAGAGTCCATGTCGACCGATTAGGGGGTTCGCGGGTTGCTCACGCCGGCAGACCCTAACCATTGCGCACCGATAGAGCGTACACATGGACAATCCTTTCATGGCTCGCGCCATTCAGCTCTCCCTTGAGAACGTTCTCTCCGGACACGGCGGTCCCTTCGGCGCGGTCGTGGTGAAGGACGGTACGATTATCGCGGAGGGAGCAAACCAAGTCACTTCCACGAACGATCCTACCGCACATGCGGAAGTTGTCGCCATACGCGAGGCATGCACGGTACTCGGCGTCTTCGATCTCGAAGGCTGCGAGATTTACTCTTCCTGTGAGCCCTGCCCCATGTGTCTGGGGGCAATCTATTGGGCTCGCCTCTCCCGCGTTTATTTTGGCAATGCCGATGCAGACGCGTCCAGGATCGGATTCGACGATTCGCTGATCTATCACGAAATCGCGCAACCGCATTCGCAGCGCAAGATTCCGATGATTCAGATGATGCGCGAAGAAGCGTTATCGGCGTTTCGCGCGTGGGAAAACAAACCCAACAAAATTAGCTATTAAGTCTGTCCGGGCGCCCGTCAATGCCACGTCAGGGGGGATTGTTGATCGATCGCTATTTCAAACTAACCGAGAACCAGACCTCAGTGAAGCGGGAGATGCTAGGTGGCCTAACGACTTTCGTGACGATGGCTTACATCATCGTGGTGAATCCGCAAATCCTGGCTCAGGCAGGAATGCCGCCTGACGGTGTGGTCTTCGCCACGTGCGCTTCGGCCGCGGTGGCGACGCTGGTTATGGGGCTCTATGCTAACTATCCCATCGCATTGGCCCCGGGGATGTCCCTAAATGCCTACTTCACTTATTCCGTCTGCCTCTCCATGCATGTTCCCTGGCGGACAGCGCTGGCGGTGGTTTTCTTTTCGGGCGTTCTTTTCCTGGTGCTCACGGTCACGCGTGTTCGTGAGCAAATCGTCAACGGCATGCCCGATTGCCTGAAGCATTCCACCGCGGCGGGAATTGGAATGTTCATTGCGTTTGTGGGACTTCGAAACGCGAAGCTGGTCGTAGCCAACTCGGCCACCTACGTCGGCCTCGGCAGCTTTGCCGACAAAGAGGTGCAGACCGCCTGCTTCGGCCTGGTCCTGACTCTGATCCTCATGTCACGAAAGTTCCACGGCGCCATCCTGGTCGGGATCTTTGGCACCGCTCTGCTGGGAATCCTGCGTGGAATCACAAATTGGCCGTCAGCAATCTTCTCCATGCCGCACCCATCCTCTACGTTCTTGCAACTTGACTTTCGCGGCGCCAGCCACCTCGGCCTGCTCGAAATCCTGTTTGCATTTCTGTTTGTGGATCTCTTCGATAACGTCGGTACGCTCGTGGGAGTGTGCGAACAGGGCGGCTTCATCAAAGACGGCAAGATCCCGCGGGTGGGCCGGGTGTTGGTGGCAGACGCAGTCGGAACTGTGGTCGGCTCTCTGACCGGAACGTCGACGGTGACGAGTTACATCGAGAGCGCCGCCGGCGTTGCTGCTGGCGCTCGTACCGGTCTGAGCAATCTCGCCGTCGCCGCACTATTCCTGCTCGCCACATTCTGCTCGCCCCTGGCTACCGCGATCCCTGCCTATGCGACCGCCCCAGCCCTGATTCTGGTTGGCGTACTCATGACCCAATCCATTGCGCAAATCAACTGGCAGGAATTCAGCGAGGCGGTTCCCGCATTCATCACCATGCTGGCAACTCCTCTTACCTTCAGCATCGCGACCGGCCTCAGCCTGGGCTTGATCTCCTATACCGTGGTAAAAGTTGCCGCCGGCAGACTTCGCGAAGTCAACGCGTTGGTTTGGATTCTCACCATCCTATTCATTTTGCGTTACGTCTACCTAGCCACCGCTTAGGACGTTGTGGCTCACACTTGTTACTCTGGCCGATAAAAAAACAATTCCCGGCAACACCTTGGTCGCGCTTGGAAACAAAGTTGCATCGAAGAGCCGTGATATTAGCCGATACCAGACATGTCGTAGTGAGCGCCTATCGTGGCGTCCTCAGGAATCAAATTTTCCAAGCTGCAGCCGCGCTCTCCTACTATTCCATCTTTTCCATATTTCCGGCTCTGATCCTCCTGTCCTCTGTGATGGCGTATGTTCCGCTGCCTAACTTTTTTCAGGGTGCAATGTTTGCGATCGGCCGAGTGGCGCCGCCGGGCACTATGCCGATGATTAACTCCATCATCCAGGACATACTCGGAGCAAATTCCGGCGCATGGCTTTCCCTCGGAACGTTGGGCACTCTTTGGATCGTCTCTTCCGCCTTTGACGAACTGATCGAAGCGCTGGACGCGGCCTATGATGCGGAGGATCACCGCCCTTTTTGGAAGACGCGTCTGCTGGCGGTGGGCTTGGCCGCCATAATCGGATTTTTTCTGATCTGCGGAATTGCGGCGATGATTGTTGGACCTAGGGTCGGTGACTGGCTGGCGGCCAGACTGTCCCTTTCTCGCGCGTTTGTCTTACTGTGGCCCTGCATCCATTGGACGTTGGCGGTGGGTTTAGCTGTAATTGCAGTTCAGACGGTTTATTTCCTCGCCCCCAATGTGAAGCAACGTTTTCTGGCAACCCTGCCGGGTGCGGTTCTTTCTGTCGTCTGTTGGATGGGGCTATCGTACCTGCTCCGAATATATTTCCGATATTTTGGAAATTACAACCGAACTTACGGAACCTTGGCCGGGGTAATGGCGCTCCTGACTTGGCTCTACTGGGCCTATTTCATTTTATTAGCCGGAGGTGAACTCAACGCGCAATTGATTAAGGCAGGCTGTGTATCCCGGCTACCGGCGGAGGACAATTCTGCAAAAAAGAGACGGAGTTCCGACCGCGCAGCTTAGATATTTGTAGTTGATATAGAGGATCGCTCAGAATTTCGTGTGATACTTGCCGTCTACCGAGACCCCTCCAACTTCGTCTCGAGTTAGGCTTACTGACCAGCGTTGGTTGATCTGATAATCGCCTTGAACGATCTCGCTTCCGGGCTGCGACAAGTCGGTCGAAAAAGTAAACAGAAAATTCTTGGTCACGCGCTGCTGGATGGCGACCCGGGCCGAGGGATTCTGATTGTTGCCGCCGAGAAGCGGATCAATCTGCAAGCTTGAAATGCCTGCCAGGTGCTGAATGCCGCCGGTGACCTGACTGGCGACCTGGGAGGCGATCATGGAATCGGTGCTTTGTCCGGCGGCATTCGCTTCTTGAGTGGTTTTGCCGTTGGCAATCAGATTGATAATGTCGGCCGTAGCCAGCGGCGGCTCCGAGGTGTACGACGTGGTTAGTTTGTCAAACGGTCCGCGCAACGTGAGTGTCAGGTTGTATTGCTCAACGGTCGTCGCAACGGACACATTCAGTACCGGTGCAGTTTCGGTGGGATTATCGAACGTGATGATGCCGCGCTGAAGTTGGTATCGGACATTGCGGTAAAAAAGCTCTCCGGAAGTCAGGTCCGTGCGGCCGATGATTACCGGGTTCGCGGCTGTCCCGATGACTTGCAGGTTGACTTGGCCCTCCACACTAATTTGCGAACTTGTGGCGCTGAGACTGCTTTTCGATTGAACGCCGATTGCGAGTTTGACGCTGTCGGCAAACCCGGGTTCAGCCGGAATGCTATTGCCGCTGAACTGGTCGCTGAACTTCGCGAGATCAAAATCGGGAGTAAATGAGAGGGTATCGATCAGCACCCGCCCGTTCAAGATCGATGCGTCTTTTGTTCCACTCAGAATTAGATTGCCGTCGATCAGCGCCCTGAGTCCGTCAGGATAACGTAATCGAACCGAGTTGCTTTGCAGCGAAACATTGAACTGGAGATTCGGCTTGTAGGAGATGGATCCGCCCAACGAAACTTGCCCGCCTCCCACCTCGCCGGTGAGGCTGGAGATCTGCAGACTACTATTGTTGAGGTCGAGGGTGCCATTTAGTTTCTGCACTCCAAGGGGCGCTGTGGCAGTGGATACCGCGACGTCTTGCAGATGCACCTGTCCCTGAACTGCCGGATCTTTCGCTGTCCCGGATGCACGAATGTCGAGCGAGAGAGCTCCAGAACTCTGCAGGTCGGAATCCATAATTCGAAGAATTCGAACATCCACCGAACCCTGGGCGGTGAGAGTTGGCGCTGTGTTCCCACTCAGTGGTATGCGGCCTTCGACGCGCAGCGATGTATCGGTGCCGCGAATTTCGGCCGGCTGCAGAGTTACAACCGAATCTGAATAGTCCAGGCGAATGGGGCTGGCAGCGCCAATTTCCAGCGACTGATAACTGGCTTTGAAGGTTGGAATCGTAAGGTGGGCTTCGATTCGCGTCTTATCTTTCAGTGGTCCTTTCAAGGTTGCATGAAGTTCGGTCTCGCCCTGAAG
>DATNKA010000082.1:0-8632 GCA_035603655.1 Candidatus Acidiferrales bacterium
GATACGCATCCGCAGACTCCGGATCGGATCGAGAAAACCCAAGAAGAGATCCGCAAGATCCTCCCGGCGAAGAACCAGTACGTTGTCACCACGTCCGAGTTCGATGATGTTAAATCACGACTGGCCTCGATCGAGAATCGCCACAAGGTGCTGGATCAGAGAGACGAGAACAAGCCCAGCTTGCGCCGAACTTCTGCTAGTGGCGATGACAAGACGGGCGACAGCAAGACTGACGATGATCGCCCAACCTTAAAGCGTAGGGATGATTCGTCCTCAAACTAGAGGCTGTGCAAAGTCAACAAACGGCGGCCCTCGGCCGCCGTTTTCTACGATACGGGAAGTCAATAGGAATCCCCCAGCCTGACCGCAATTGCGGTTTCGTCACGGAACGTCGTGATTTCCGTCACCGCAGTTTGTTCTGAAAGCGATTAAGGGTAAGCTAGCCATGTAGCGTAAACAGAGGAGTATCGCTTCCATGCCAGAGGACACACTCAGCATCACCGACAATCGAACGGGACAGACCTATAGCATTCCGATCGAGGATGGTACCATCCGCGCGATGAGCCTGCGGCAGATCAAGACAGGTCCGGAAGATTTTGGCCTGATGACGTACGATCCGGCCTTCATGAACACGGCATCGTGCCGCAGCAGCATCACCTACATTGACGGTGACCAGGGAATTTTGCGTTATCGCGGATATCCCATCGAAGTGCTGGCCGAGCGCTGCACCTTTCTGGAAGTCGCATTCCTGCTCCTGTTTGGAGAATTGCCGACCGAAACTGAATTGAAGAGCTGGGTACACGACATTACGCACCACACCATGCTGCACGAGAGCACAAAGAAATTTATGGAAGGCTTTCGTTACGACGGCCATCCCATGGGAATGTTTGTGAGCACAGTAGCCGCGCTCTCGACCGTGTATCCGGATGCCCGCCATGTGCACGATCCAGCGAACCGCCTTCTGCAGATCAAACGTCTGATCGGGAAAGTGCCGTCCATTGCGGCCATGTCGTACCGGCACAATGTGGGATTCCCCTACGTTTATCCCGACAATGATTTGAGCTACGCCGAGAATTTCATGAACATGCTCTGGAAGATGGTCGAGCCAAAGTACGTGGCGAATCCGGCAATTGCGCGGGCGCTCGATATCCTGTTCATATTGCATGCGGACCACGAGCAAAACTGCGGCACCAACGCTATGCGCTCCGTGAGCAGCGCCCAAACCGATCCTTACTTGTCCATGGCGTCGGCGGCCGCCGCTCTGGCTGGGCCATTGCATGGCGGGGCCAATGAAGAAGTCTTGAAGATGCTGGATGAGATCGGTTCGAAGGACAAGGTGCCCGCCTATATCAAGAAGGTGAAAGAAGCTGGCTTCAAGCTGATGGGATTCGGGCACCGCATCTACAAAAACCACGATCCGCGGGCGAAGATCATCAAATGGACTGCGGAGCAGGTTTTCGAGGTTACTGGGCGCAACCCGAAGCTGGAGATCGCGCTTGAGTTAGAACGCATCGCGCTGGAAGACGAATATTTCGTGAAGCGCAAACTCTATCCGAATGTCGACTTTTATTCTGGGATCATGTACCAGGCCATGGGCTTCCGTCCTGAGATGTTCACGGTGCTTTTTGCGATTCCGCGCACGGCGGGATGGCTCGCGCAGTGGCAGGAGCTGATCACCGATCCTGAGCAGAAGATCGCGCGCCCACGGCAGATCTATACAGGACAAGACGCGCGGGAGTTTGTTCCGATGGAGAAGAGAACTGTGGCGGTTGTTACTGCGCGCTAACAGCGGGTATATCAAATCAAACCCGAGCTCGTTACAGGAAGCGTTGAACTAAAGATTCGTGCTACTCCCGTCGCAGCTGGCTACTATGCTTGCTTGGTCGCGAGCGCAGTTGCATACTGGCGCGTTTCCGCGGATGAGGTGATAACCTTCATCTCCTGCCAATCGTAGGGAAATTCTCGTCCGCAATCGAGGCACGCCACGTAGGTCCCGGTTAATACAGCTGCCTGCGGCCGGCGTGACCTTCCCCGAATGGTAACGGGAAAACTGTACCGCGAGTGCCTGCAACCGAATACCGCATCAAACAATGTAGCTATCATGGAGCACCCTCCACTCGACCTGGGCTTCTCTGGGATATTGCTGAGGCTGATCTAAGGACCTTTACCAGAGACCTACACTCTATCCCTTAGATTCCAAATCCCGCAGAATGGTTTCGATTTTCGCCACGCTTATCCATCTCACCGATAATTCAGCCCCAAGCATTGCTTTATCAATGACTTGCGGCGAGATGAAGAAGGGCTAAGATCGACCCGACAGGAAATATCCGGAGTCGATTTTCTTGCGCCCGATGAGATCACGCCAGATTTAGCGCTTTTTTAATCGTTCCGCGCTCCTTCTGAATCTTTTCCTGAAGAAGCGTAATGCTGTAGATGAGTTGTTCGGGGCGCGGCGGGCACCCGGGGACGTAGATATCGACCGGGATAACCTGGTTCACGCTTTGTACAAGAGCGTAGTTATTGAAGACGCCGCCCGAGGTGGCGCATGCCCCCATGGAAATCACCCACTTCGGCTCCGGCATCTGCTCCCATAATTGGCGGATCACTGGTGCCATCTTGTTCGATACGCGTCCCGCAATGATCATGAGATCGCTCTGACGTGGGGACGGACGAAAAACTTCCGCTCCGAAGCGCGCGATATCGAAGCGCGAAGCGCCCATCGACATCATTTCGATGGCGCAACAAGCCAGTCCAAATGTCATTGGCCAGATAGAGCCCTTGCGCATCCAATTCACCGCCGAATCCAACGTGGTCAATACCACTCCTTCGGGCGTGGGATTGCCGAAAGTGAGATCCTTGACTACTTTCTTGCCGTTTTCGAGATCTACGTAAGGGCCGAAATTTAGTTCAGTGGGCATAGCCCCATTTTAAACTACTGGAACCGCGACACGTCCACGACAACATCCAGAATTTTGACGAGCACGCAAGGCTGCAGCAGCGCCATGTATCAACCGGGTCAGGCATACAATGTTTGAAGGAGCTGCCTATGAGTCCATTGAATTCTTTCAAAACCGGGAGGGGTGCTGACAAGCGCGTGAGCTACGTTCCCCCAATTCCTGCAGCGAACTTTCCCGTCCAGGCGTCGCGCACTGCCGACAGCATCCAGATCCCTCATTATCCTTTCCAGCCTCTTCCTACGCCTAACGGCCCGGCACCGTATCGATTTGATTTATCCCAATTGCTCTCCGCCGCAGACGTCACAAAGATTAAGAACGCCGGGGTCATGGTCTTCCATACCGTAGGCGACACGGGAGATTATCGCGACTCGGGGCCGCAGGATCTGGTTGCAACAATCATGACACAAGACGTGCAAAATTCAGCGGACGGCAAACAGCCGGCGTTTTATTACCATCTGGGCGACGTCATTTACTTCGCCGGAGATATCGATAAATACGGCGCTTACTTCTACGAAACGTACAAGGATTATCCAGGCTTTATAGTTGCCATCCCCGGCAATCACGATTGCCAGCCCGACGATCCTCAGGACGGACCCGTCGATCCAAATAAGGTTCCGCTCGACGGTTGGGTGCAAAACTTCATGTCGAAAAATCCTGGTCAGTTGGGTTCGCTGAAAACCGCGTCGAATCGAACCCAGATGGATTTGCCGAATGTCTATTGGACCTTCACCACTCCGTTCGCGACGATCATCGGATTATTTTCCAATGTCGGCGAAACCGAAGGCGAGATTCATCAGGATCAAATTGACTGGTTCAAAGGCGAGTTGGCGGCTGCCGATCCGAATCTTGCTTTAATCGTGACCGTTCATCACCCTCCCTTTTCCGGCGATGTGGAACACTCCGGAAGCAGCGTGGTGGACCAGGTTATTTCCAGCAGCTTTCAAGCGGTCAAACGATATCCCAATTTGATTTTGTCGGGGCACGTCCACAACTACCAGCGTTTCACCAACGTGGTAAAGGGCCCGAAAGACCAGCTTGAACTCCCTTATATCGTGGCTGGTGCGGGCGGCTATACGAAGCTTGGCACGCTTCATAAAGTGAACGGGGCAGATCCTGCGGTTCCCCTGTCGATCGGGAGTGGGCTGACGCTTGAGCAGTATGACCAGAAGAATTTTGGATTTCTCCGGTTGGAGGTCAGCAAAGCCCAGATTGTAGGAACTTATCACTCGGCGCCTTACGTAAGTGGCGGGACGCCTACCGCTAAAGTGGTTGACAGCTTTGTGGTCGATCTTGGCAACAATACGGTGGCAACCTCAGGTTCAGGGATCGCGACGACCGGCGTCGGTGGTGGGGTAAAGCCGGCAAAGGGACCAAAGCCTTCGAAGGCTCCGAAAAAGAAACGCTGAACTTGTGAGCGTCATCGACATCTGAAACGCCCTCAACACCCGATTTGTGTCGGGGGCTTGTACTTCTAACACGCACGTTTTTTAGACGGTCAGAACTACCTTCCCGAACATCTGGCTCTTTTCCAAATACTCATGCGCGGCGCGGATTTCGCTCAGTGGAAACACGCGATCGACCACCGGCTTAAGTCTTCCCCTAAACACATGTCCCAAGACTTCGTGTAGTTCTCCCATAGTGCCCATGTACGAGCCGAGAAGAGTGAGTTGCCGGGCAAACAGATGCCGCAGATCAATGCTTACGTTCGGACCTGTGGTGGCTCCGCAGGTCACCAGCACGCCAGCGGTTTTGAGAGACTTCACACTCTCCTCCCAGGTGGCGGCGCCCACGTGTTCAACCACGATGTCGACGCCTGCTTTATTGGTGATCTTCCGCACTTCCTCGGAAATTTTCTGCTGATAGTGATTGATGCCAAAGTCCGCACCCAGTTCGCGGCCCTTTGCCAGTTTCGCTTCGTCCCCGGCGGTAGTGATCACGCGGCAATGGAATAGCTTTGCGATCTGGATGGCCGCGATGCCAACGCCGGAGCTTGCACCCAGCACTAGCACAGTTTGTCCCGGACGAATGCCGGCGCGTCCGACGAGCATGTGCCAGGCCGTCACAAACACCAGCGGAACGCTGGCGGCCTGATTGAAATCGAGCGAGTCGGGAATTGAAATTAGGTTGGCCCCGGGCACAGCGATCAGTTCGCAGTTTCCGCCGTCCACCGCATTCCCCAGTACGGTAAATTCGCGGCACTGATTCTGCAGGCCGGCAACACAATTGGTGCAGTAGCCGCAGAAATGCATGGGAGCGACTAGCACCCGCTGGCCAGGTTTGAATCCACCGACGTACTCTCCCACCTCGACCACTTCCCCTGCAATATCGCTGCCGAGAATGTGTGGCAGTTTAACTCCTGGCAAGCCTTTTCGCACCCATACGTCCAGGTGATTGAGCGAGCAGGCGTGGACGCGAACCAGCACTTGATCCTTGCGAAGTTGTGGGTCGGGGATATCTTCATAGGTCAAAACTTCGGGACCGCCGAATTGATGGATACGGACTGCTTTCATAAGCCTCTCGACGTCTGAAATCTTCAGACCTAAGGATACTTCGTCCAGCGTAAGAATTCCCAATCCCGAATCCACAGCGGGAATTTGCTTAGTGAAACACCTCAGCGCCCAGGATTTCCAGAGTAGGATTTCTATGGCGAGCCGAAAGTCTAGCTGTAGCTAGCCAGCAGGCTGCGGAAAAACTCAATGTTGGACTCGACTTTGCGTGGTGCAGCGCTTCCAGGGCTGCGCTAACCGGCTCTTTTTTCTGCAGACGGCTTTAGGCTCCGAACTGTGCGAAAGTCAGAACGTGCCCGGCCGGATCTTTCACCCCGATTTCGCGTGCACCGTAGAAAGTCTTGCGCTCCGGCATTACCACCCTGGCGCCTTTCGTGGCCGCGATCACATCATCCAGGCTGTCGACCTCGATGTACAGGAACGAAGGGCCCTTGGCATAACCCTGGGCTGAGAATGAACTATCCTTCTCGACGCTGGCATAGCTCTGATACATCAGCTCGACTCCCGCCTTTTGCAGCGAAACGAACCCGATCTTGTTGCCCTCGGGCACTTCAATTGCCACCTCGAAGCCCAGTTGCTCTTTCCAGAATCTAACGCAGGACTCGACTTCGTCCACCAGCAGTACGGGTGTGATTTTCTTAACCATCATCCGATATCTCCTTGGCCAAGTGTCGATCTCAGCGGAACTAGGGCAGCCTACTTTTTCTCCTTGCCGAGGTCCACTAGTCTTATTTAGACTAGATACACTATAAAAGATTCCGAAGTTCGTCAAGGGGGGTTTATGACCGGCGAAGAACGGCAGTTGAGCGACCTGCTTTCGATTGGCCCGGCGATGCTGTGCGATTTCGAACTCCTCGGTGTTCGCACCGTGGCGCAGTTGGCGCGGCGCAATCCGGAGAGGATGTACGAGAAGCTCTGCCAAGTCACCGGCCGGGCACAGGACATCTGTTGCCTAGACGCATTTCGGGCGGCGGTAGCGCAAGCGCAGAATCCGAATCTGCCGATCGAGCAGCGCTTGTGGTGGCAGTGGAGCCGCAAGCGCAAGGCAAGCGATGCCTGCCGCTAGGAAGCGCGAGCTGACGACTCCCGACCTTGTGCTCCTCAGCCTGCTAGCGGAGCGGCCGCTGCACGGCTACCAAGCCAATGCAGAGCTGGAACGGCGTGAGGTACGCGATTGGGCGGGCATTTCGCGGCCACAGGTGTACTACTCAATCGAGAAGCTAGCGCAGCTCAGGCTGGTTCGAGCATCCGCGATAGAGTCGGCGGCGGCGGGTCCTGAACGCAGGGTCTTCCAGACGACCGCCAAAGGCCGGGTGGCCCTGGCCAATGCGCTGGAACGCGAGGAGTGGTCAACGCACCGCGAGCGCCCACCGTTTCTCACCTGGATCGCTCTCTCCTGGCAGGCGAGGCCCGGAGTGTTTCGTCAGCAGATCGAGCGCCGCCGAGAATTTCTGCAGAACGAATTGTCACGGGAAGAAGCGACGCTACTATCGATCAAGAAAGAAGTAGGCCACCGGTTTCATGAAGCCGTGTGGATGGTCAGCCTCATGATCGAGCGGTTCCGTGGCGAACTGCGCTGGCTGCGGAAACTGGAGCGCGAACTCCCGCGGCGCGCTGCCGCAAAGCTCACCTATCCATGAGAGCGAGCCGGGGCCATCCAGCGCTAACCGCGCTCCGGTTGGAGGGTGTTGCCAGTGGGTACTGGACACTGCTGGCCAAGCCGGTGAGTGGCTTCAGCAGCCACTGCACTTCAACTCTGCCCCCTCTGTGTTTCCGCTCACCAATGTAAAGCTGACCATCGTTTTGCGCCGGTTCACGATCAACATGCTTGCCGTTTGGTATCTCCTGCTTCATAGCAACAAGTTCCGGAGTGATGACCGGCTTTTGCGGCCTTTGCCTGCCAGTTTGACTCCTCCTGTTAACCGACTGATAATCAAGAATGCGGCCTGTCTCGGGCATGGATATTTACGAACAAATCGTGCAACTCCGCCGCGAAGGGCGCCGCGGCGCCGTTGCCACCATCGTTAACGTTCGCGGCTCCATCCCGTCGTTTCGTACCGCGAAGATGCTGGTGCGTGATGATGGCTCGATCGTGGGGACCATCGGTGGTGGTTGCGTTGAAGCCGACGTCTGGCAAGCGGCCCGTGAAGTAATGGAATCCGAAAAGCCGCGAACCTTGACCTTCGACCTGAATCAGGATCCGAAGTACGACACGGGCCTGGTCTGCGGGGGGACGCTCGAGGTTTTTGTCGAGCCAGTTTTGCCTCCAGCGCTACTTTATGTTTTCGGTGCAGGCCATGTATCAGTAAATCTTTGTCAGGTTGCCTCTAACGCAGGGTTTGATCTCATTGTCACCGACGATCGCACCTCCTATGCCACTCCAGAACGTTTTCCCGCCGCACGTGAAATCCATGCCTTGGATTTTGAGGAAGCCATTCACAAGCTTGAACCGAATGAGACTTCCTATATTGTCATCGTAACCCGAGGTCACCGCGACGACATGCGCCTTCTGCGCTGGGCGGTGCAGACTCGCGCACGCTACGTGGGCATGATCGGGTCCAAGCGCAAGGTGATTGAAATTTTCAAGACGCTGCAGAACGAAGGTGTGCCCGCGCATCTGTTCGACCGCGTCCACGCGCCGATCGGATTGGACATAGGCGCCATCACGCCCGAGGAGATTGCGATTGCCATCACGGCGGAGTTGATTGCGATTCGGCGACACGCTACTCGCTCATTGCCATACATGAGTTGGTTCCATTCCACGGCAGGTCTGACCGCTTCCGACCCTGAATCTGTTGTTGAGACCGAAGACGGGGCGAAGCCGCCTGGCGGGCGCTAACCCTCGACTTCTGTCAAGTCCTAATCACGACCGTCCTTTTACTTGTCCGCGTAATCAGATGACGTCGGTGAAATGGTCCGCTCGTGTTGAAACGCTCGCCTTCTGTTCCACACTATGTATTTGAACAGTGCTGGGGCGCGTGCGGTCTTGACGGGCCAGATCTCTCAGCAGTTCGTCGCAGGCGCACCCTGCCCAAACTTCTTGGAGATGATATGCCTCACCCTACCGTCGTATCTTGGTACCTGGGAGTAACTAGTGCAGGCACTTTTAAACATCCCTTTCTTGGGAAGCAGCCGCGCTCAGCAACCTCATTTACTCCATCCCCCGAC
>DATNKA010000083.1:0-3068 GCA_035603655.1 Candidatus Acidiferrales bacterium
CACATCCACGACAAGCCCATTTGGCGTCGTATCCATTCGGGTAATCGTCACTCTCGCCGCCTGCGTCTTCAAAAACTCGGCAGTGCGCTTCATCGCCGCATCCATTTCCTCCGGCAGCGCCGCCGTCGCCAAGTCATCGCGATGATCCTGCAGCATCCCTTCCATCGCGAAATTCGAGCCGACAAACACGTGACGGTGCATGCCCTCGCGTGGCTGGCCGTATAGCGCCGTCACCGCCACCGGCTCGTTCACAACGGGCATATGGCAATCTTGGCACGTCTGCGTAGTCGCGTAGTCGCTGTGCTGCCATTCCTGGAAAGGCATCTGCTCCGGGAACTTCGCCACCTTCTCACCGTTGGGTCCAAGCGCCGAAGTGTACAGCGTATGGCAGCTCCCGCAGAGTCCGGCATCGCGAATATGGTCACCCCTGGTTGGGAAGTACGTCGCCGTCGAGGAGTGCATCACGGTCTGGTGCCCTTTGTCGATGTCGAAAGGCCCATACTCGGGCCGCTCATCGCTCTGGATCGGTTTCGCAATGACCACATTCCCAACAAAGGTCGCTTCCGTTCCCAGTCCCGTCTTCTCGATCTGGTGGCAAACCGAGCAGGTCACTCCATCTGCTGCCGCGCGGTCCCCCTTGGGAAACTTTTGCAACGGAAGTCGCGAAAAGACCTGCGTATGTTTTCCCGCATCCCGGTCCGCCATCCGGACAGCCGGCATATGGCAGATCGAGCATTCATCCTCGATCGCCTGTTTCGACTCCGGATGATCCATCGATTCGCGCCGCACGCTTCCTTGCCAATAGGGATCGCGGGAGGCGTTGGCCATGATGCTCGCGCGCCACTCGAATCCGATCGAAACGTCCTCGCCCGAACTCGTCTTCAGCCCGTTATGACAAGCCACGCACCGCTCCGATGTCCGGAAAAAAGTCCCCGGCGGAGTCTTGTCTCCCTTTGCGTTTTCCGTCTGCGACTGGCCGCCAAGCATAGCCGGACCCCCGGCTACTGCGAGCGCTAGAACAATTGCACATCCCCCCCAACGGGGTCTCACCGCCAACCTTCCCATAACTTTCCATCCGACCGGTCCCAGAGGAAATAGAACAGCACCTGCGGCGTTCGCCCACTCGTATTCGTGAATGGCTCCCTCACGCCAAAGCCGACACGCACGTGTTGTCGCCGGCTTACGGTGATTTGCATCTCCGGCAGAACATCCCAGTTCGTGCCAGCGCCTGGCTTGAAGTCCCGCACGGCCAGAAACTCCACCATCGGCGAAAACAGCCGTCCCAGCATATGGTCAGGCGCCATCGCCTGCCCTACCGCCGCCCGCCAGAACATGCTGCGCGGAGCCACGCTGGTATCCACCGGCAGGTCCGCCCCCAATTGGGTTTGCAAAAACGTATTCTCCTTGAAAAGCTGATCGAACGCTGCGAAGGGTTCGAACTGCGTCGTCCCCGCACCGAAGCCTCGCTTGCTGTCCCCAGTCGGCAACAAAATACCGCCTTGCAGACTCAGGATCGAACCCGTCCGCAGACTGGAAAACATCTCCCGCTTCAGCCCCAGCGTAATGTCCCCAAGACCCTCGGTCCAGTTGTGCGCCTGGTCCGCATAGTTCACCGGAACATCGGTTTCAAGCTGGGTCCGGGCATCGATGATCGTTCGTTCATCGATGATATCGGTAGTCCACGCGGGCGCTCCCGAGGCACTCGCCGCCGTAGAAATCACAATCTCGTTCTCTGGAAACGCCTCCTCCGTAACCAATGCCCGTGGCAGATTCAGCTCGCCCCGCGGATCATGGTGGACATTCTTGCAGAATCCCCGCATATAGGCGATCACGTCGTTGATCTCCTCGTCTGTCAGCAGATCTCCAAATGCAGGCATAATCTGCGAGAGCCCCCGCGACGGGCCGCCATGCACAATCACCGCCTTCCAATTGCCGTTGGGCTCAGGCGTCGCCCCGGCGCAGTCCGTAAAGTCCGGAAACGTATCGGGCCGTGTGAAAACCGTATTCGCCAGGGGAGCACCCTTGCCCTCGCTGCCGTGACACGCAATGCAGCCGCCCCTGTAGACCTTCTCTCCATTCTTCACATCCGGACTTTTCGCGTAGCGGAGCGTCTGTGCGGAAAGAAGTGCAGGACGACCGAGGATCACGGCTACCCACACGATGAATAAGGCCGCCGATCCCGTGAGAAACGCGAGGAGGAGTTTTCGCACTCGCGATCCGCGGACTGTATTCGGGTGCCGTGCCTCCTTCAGTGCCGCACCTCCTTCGCCAACCACGGCCGCCTCGTCTCTCATTCACTCTCCGCCCTTTTACGCTTCCGAAATCAGAAAAGTGTCCCCGACCTTGAAATACTATCGAGGGATCTAAGAACAGATGCAAAGAACGCCAGAAAGCTGCGCTCTGAAGAGCTGTCTAATTAACAAAATTGATCGTGGGGGCGGATTCCGAAGAAACTTTAAGCGGGAAGGGCGCAATGAACCATTCATCTACATCCGCGAAGTGCGGGCGGTCGGGCCCTTGAGAAGGCGCTGGCATGTTCGAGGAATATTTCGACCGCGGATCGTGCAGGCGTCACTAATCTCTATGTCCAAACCTCGCCCGATACTGTTTGCTCCTGGCTAAAACCCAGCCTACCTTCAGTTAATACTCTATTTTACATTCCCCAAGGCTGAAGGATCTTCGAATCGCCCAATCAAAACCCATATCTCCCCCGCGTCCGCTGTTTGGTACTGATGACGCTACTGCCTTCGCTTTTTCCCGATGTAAATGTTCATCATGGCAACTTATGACGGGGCTCAGGGCGCAGCCTTGCTGGTCAGTGCGGCTGCCTCTATCATCTGGATTATTCACTGGAGCCTGGGATTTAGGTGTCGGGCGAGCATTGACAAAACGCAGTAGAGTTTCCATTGTCAGGGCTCGCTTCCGTTCAGGCGTCAAGACCATTAATTCCGTCGCTTGACGAAATCGCATCATAAGAAGGCACCCCTTTTTGGAGTAGGGTGCGATCGTTCCCATCATGACCTACGATTCATCAGTGGGGACTGCCGACAGCGGAGAGCAAGGCATCG
>DATNKA010000084.1:0-4921 GCA_035603655.1 Candidatus Acidiferrales bacterium
TGAAATTTGCCAAGTCGGTAGGCGCAAAAATTATCGGCGTGGTTGGCCGCGACGGGGGTTATACCGCCACGGTTGCCGACGCGTGCGTGCTGATTCCCACGGTCAATCCTTTACACATCACTCCGCACACGGAAGCCTTCCAGGCGGTTATTTGGCATCTTCTGGTTTCGCATCCGGCGGTCAAGATGCAAGCGACGAAATGGGAGTCGATGGGGGTGGGTGCCAGTCGGCGCGCCGTGTTTCTTGACCGCGACGGGGTTATCAACCGGGCTTTTGTTCGCGATGGCAAGCCATTTCCTCCGCCAACCCCGCAAGAGTTGGAAATACTTCCCGGGGTTGCGGAAGCTTTGCGTGAACTAAAAGCAAATGGCTTTAAATTGCTGCTGGTCACCAACCAGCCGGATGTCGGGCGCGGAAAACTTTCCGTTCAAACCCTCGACGCAATGCATGAGGATTTGCGCGCACATCTTCCGCTCGACGATATTCTTGTCTGTTGCCACACCGACCAGGACAAGTGTGACTGCCGCAAGCCGATGCCCGGAATGATCATTGCAGCGGCCCGAAAACACAACATCGATTTGGCGGCGAGTTTCATGGTGGGCGACCGTTGGCGGGACGTCGATGCGGGTTATAATGCTGGATGCAAGACCATTCTTATCGATTACGGCTATTCGGAGAGACCTCCAGACCATGAGCCTGACTTGCGCGTAGGATCCCTCCGCGAAGCGGCTGACTGGATCATCCGCGCCACGCCTAAAGGAGCGCATCCCGCATGAAGTCTGTGTCCGAGCTGCGGGTGCAGATTTTCGCGGACGGCGCCGACAAGGCCAGCATGCTGGAACTCTACCGCCAGCCACATATCAAGGGCTTCACCACCAATCCCACGCTGATGCGAGCCGCGGGAATTACCGACTATCCAGGGTTCGCTCGGGAGCTGCTGGCCACCATTCAGGACCGCCCGATCTCTTTCGAAGTGTTCGCCGATGACGAACCAGAGATGGAAGAACAAGCGCGCCACATTGCCGCGTGGGGCAAGAATGTTTTCGTCAAGATTCCCGTGATGAGTACCAAGGGAGCGCCCACTTACGAACTCATCCGCCATCTTTCCGGCGAAGGAATTCAGTTGAACGTAACCGCATTGCTTACGGTCGAACAGGTACGGAGTGTTTGTCAGGCATTAAAGGCGCGGGCATATGTTTCTGTGTTTGCCGGCCGTATCGCCGACACGGGACGCGATCCTGTGCCGCTGATGCGCGAAGCCGTGTCTATGGTGAACGAGGTAAACGCTCAACTGATATGGGCGAGTCCACGAGAATTGCTCAACGTTTTCCAGGCAGATGAGATTGGCTGCCACGTGATCACGGCTACTGCTGATATCCTCAAGAAGCTTCCACTCGTGGGTAAGGATTTGCACGAGTTCTCGCAAGAGACGGTACAGATGTTTCGCGGGGATGCGGTGAAGTCCGGGTATTCTCTTCCGACTGCTAGCCCGGGAATTTCTCTGGTTTCCCGCCGCTAGGGATGGTTCGTAAGTATCACTTTGCCTGACACTTCACTGGCAATGTGCAGCGGTCCCGGGAGCAGGGCCTCCACCTTGGCGCGTTCATGCTCTGGCACAAAAAGAAAAACCCGCTCCGGAGAAACCCAGGCGCGGAGCAAAGCCGGATCATTCAGAAAAATGTGCGGCGCATCAGGGTAGGTTGATCCCCACCACATGGAGCTGGTATTCCCGTTCACCAGTTCAATAGGGCGGCGCAAATAGAAAAGTAGCGACGAGCCAAACGATTGATCGCCGTAGATCATGACGCGATCGTTTGGCCGCAGCTCCGGCGCAATCTGTCGAGCCATGCTTCGCGATCCCAGAAACGGATCGAAGCGCACCAGAGCGATATGCGCTGCGATCAGGAAGACCGCCATGGTGGCGGCCGTCGTCCAAGTGGCTGCGAATTGCGATCCCCGGCGACGAAGCCAGAAAGCAAGCGCCGGACCTATCAGAAGGATGACAGCGGCCAGGATGGCCGGGAGCCGGAGCGCCGCGAAGGATTCGCCGGTCAGGTCGAGCATGTGCCCCATCGAAAGCGTTTCGGCCTGCAGGTCTGGCTTGGCGAGCACCGTGCCGATGTCCGCCACAAATGGCAAGTGGCGAGAGTTCCACAGCCCCGCCGCCAGCACGGTCGAGATTGCGATGCAGATTACCGTCAGTGCGCCCGAACTCCACAGAAGCCAGCGGCGCGAACCCGACTCTTCTTCGTTTGCCAGCCTCGCTGCCATCAGCAGCAGGATCGGAAAGTATGCCGGAAAAGTGTAGTACTCCTGATTCGTCGAGAAGGAGAAAAAGACAAGTGTAACCCCCGCCCAGACAAGGCAGAGTAGTTCGGTTCGCGACTGGAAGGTCAGCAGCCGCGGAGACTTGAGTTCACCGGGTTTGCGACGAGCCCTCCATTCCCTGATCGGCCGCCGCAGCGCCACCGGCAAGTACAGACTCCAGGGGAATAGCCAGACCAAGTGGAGCGACCAGTAGAGTGAGTCTTTCTGTTTGTTGTAGTCCCGGGGAATGCGCTTACCCAGGAAGCGCATGAAGTGTTCGTTCACGAAGTAGAACCAGTAAAAGTGCGGATTGCGAATGCCGGCTAATATGTGCCACGGCGCCGCGATTGCCAGAAACAGTACCGTGCCACTGAACAGGCGGAACTCACGCCAGCGTCGCCACTCGCCACTGATCGCAACGTAGAGTGACAGGGCCAACCCGACGACGACGATCGCGAGCAGACCTTTGGTGAGCACCGACAAAGCCATCGAGGCATAGCCGGCATACCATCGCCAGGCATCGCCATCCTCCAGAGCGGTGGCGAAGAAGTAGAACGATAAGGCAATAAAGAAACTAAGAATGGATTCCGGGATCAGTATGCGCGTGAAGAGATAGCATCCGGCCGCGGACGAAACAAACAATCCCGCGTAAATAGCGGCGCGGTCGCCGAATGCGCGACGTCCCCATCGCATGGCCAGCAAGACCAAGAGCAGCATCGAGACCGCAACGGGCAGATGTGCGGCGAACTCATTTACACCGAAGCAGCGGTAACAGAACGACACCGCCCAGTACATCAGGGGAGCTTTCTCCAGATAGCGGTTGCCGTTCACTTTCAGCGTTACGTAATCCTGCGTGACCGCCATCTCGCGAGAAGCCTCGGCGTGGGTGGAATCCGCATCGTCCTGCAAGCCGGGAGAAAAAAGTGAGCCCCCGTAGACCGTCGCGAATAAAAGCAGGACGCCGACAATGTATAACTTCGGGAACCCGGGCAGCGGGGCTGAACGTGCATAGATTGAGCCGGGGGTTTTGGTTCTCAATGGGACAGGGTCCTCGAATCAGACACCGAAACAATAACGCCAACACTCGGAGGCAAACATTACCGTATCCCAATCTATCACTGGGATCGACTTTTCTCGCCCGTGCACGGCTCGGCGATAACTCGTCAGCCCATTTTCTTATGTTAGACTTTGAGTGCAATAAAACTCTCTCCATCTGCCAAGAGCGGGAGCGCGCGTGCGTTGGCTTTTCTGCCTTTTCTGTTTTTTTATTTTGATTGTTCTTCCTTGTGGTGCGGCTGCCCCCACGGATTACTACAACCACGTGGTGTTCGACAACAGCATCACCCCCGACTACTACTATTACAGCAGCGGAAGAGCGGTGTTTCCCAGCACGATTGAGTTATTGTCGGGTTCGCTTCCCGTCGAGAAGAAGAATTTCTTCACCCCCCCGAATGCCCTTCGCCTGCAGTGGCGGTCGGTGGCGGGAGGAAGTTGGGAGACGGAACTGCGAGCGGTTAGCATGCGTAATCGGCTGACGGATTTCCGCGGCGATACGCTTTATATATGGTGCTACTCGCCGGAGCCATTTCCCGCTGCCGATTTGCCATTCCTTCAACTGGAAGATGAACAACATGATTTTACAATTCCGGTAAAGCTGGACCTCAACGGTGGCGACGTGCCTGGCAAACGCTGGTTTCAGGTCCGGTTGCCGCTTAGCGAGTTTGAGACTGCCTCCATTCACCCCTTTCAGGCACGCGAACTCCATAGCCTGTACTTCAGTCAGGGGGCTGCGGACGACGCGCCTCACACATTAATCATCGACGAGATCAAGATCGACGACAGAAGCGCCGCTTCGCCCGTGGCCCCCGAAGTGAGGAGCGCTCCTCGGGCGCCAAAGGATATACAGGCCAAAGGCTACGACCGCCATATTGATGTTAGTTGGGAACCAGTTGCCAACAGCGATCTGCAAAGCTATGCCATCTATCGCTCGGTCGATAAGCATAAGTTCCAACCCATCGGTATTCAGAGTGCGGACATCAACCGTTACACCGACTTCGTAGGCCGTTCCGGAGTGAAGGCAACTTACCGGGTTAAAGCCGTTGACCGATCTTACCGGCAGTCCGCCTTTTCGGAAGCAGCCAGCGCGTCAACCCGGGAGCTGTCGGACGATGAATTGCTCACCATGTTGCAGGAAGCCTGCTTCCGTTACTACTGGGAGGGAGCTCATCCCACCGCGGGAGCGACGCTCGAAAACATTCCCGGGGACGAACGGATCGTCTCGACCGGGGCTAGTGGATTTGGGATTATGGCGCTCATCGTAGGAGTGGACCGTGGGTTCATCACGCGCCAGCAAGGTATCGAGCGTCTTACGCAGATTTTGGATTTCCTCGAGAAGGTTCCTCGCTATCACGGCGCCTGGTCCCACTTTCTGAATGGCAGCACGGCGCAGAGCATGTTGGTATTCGGCATGTTCGATAACGGCGGCGATCTAGTCGAGACGTCGTTTCTAATGCAAGGATTGTTAGCTGCGCGGCAATACTTCAAGGGCGACAATACGGCGGAGCAAGGTATTTATCAAAGAATTACGGTTCTGTGGGAGGCCGTGGAGTGGGAT
>DATNKA010000085.1:0-13619 GCA_035603655.1 Candidatus Acidiferrales bacterium
CTCCCTGGTCTTCGATCGGAACCGCAATCGCGACGACCAACTGATAGGGAGCAACAGCGGTTTGATAAACCTCTGATATGTAAGGTTTCCAGTCTTGAGCCACGCCTTTGTACCAATCGCGGTAGGCGAAATTGCGATTGACTACGGTCGGCGCGGGTGGGTAGATCGCCCGCATCGTTCCATCGAGTTCGTATGCGCTGACAAAAGCGAAGTCCGGACGCAAGCCGCTGGCTTGCTTAAGGTCCCATTCGACTCCGTCCAGATCGCGTTCTTTCCACGCCTGCAGGAATTTTCGGCGGGTTGCAATTGACTGCAGGAACGCGGTGCTTTGACGGAAATTTTCCTCGACCAGAGCGGCTGAGACGCGAGCAATCTGGGTACTTTCGGTAGCGGCCTGACTTTCAGTCTGGTGCCGCAAGACTTGACCCACAGAATAAGCGAAGACCGCGATCGGAAGGACCATCAACAGCAAAAACAAGGAGTATAGACGCCATCGGCTTTCGGATACCCATTTCCCGATTTTGGCTGGCATTGTCGTCAAAGCCTATCTTTGTGATTACTCTGTGGTTACTCTTTACAAGTCATTCTCGGGATCGTCGCCGTGCTATCCGTTTTCTGTCGTTAGAATTTCAGCGCTTGCCGAACTCGAAGACGTTAGCCGCCAGCCACCGCTCCACGAGAAAGGAAATCCGCCGCTCCGGTTCTGACCAGACGTTCGAACTGATCGAAGATGTGCGGATCCCACCATCCTTGGGACACCTCCTCTTTCATTGTCTGCAGCGCATCCGTGATGGAAAAGGCTTTCTTATAGGGTCGGTCGGTCGTGAGCGCGTCGTAAACGTCGACAATCTGCAGCACTCGTGCTGCGATCGGAATAGCGTCTCCCCGAAGCCCATCAGGATAACCGGAGCCGTCCAGTTTCTCGTGGTGGTGGCGGATGATCGGGAGTACAAAACGGAAGGACTTCAATGGGGCACAAATACGCTCCCCAACCGCCGAATGCTCGCGGATAATTGTCCATTCGTCAGGAGTCAAACGGCCAGGCTTCAGCAGAATCGCATCGGGCACAGCAATCTTTCCAACATCGTGCACAATTCCGGCGCGACGCAGCGCTGTAATCTGATCCCCGGCTAGGCCCAGTTGTTCCCCTAAGCGAGCCGAATAGTCTGCCAGGCGTTCACAATGACCGTGCGTGTATGGATCTTTGCCTTCGATGCTGCGCGCGAGCGAGAACAGGACGGACTCGGCGCGCTCCAACTCGTCGGTACGGTGCTTAAGCCTTAAGAGGGACGTTACGCGAGCGAGCAGTTCCGTCCGATCGACAGGACGGCTCAGGAAGTCATCCGCTCCCACTTTGATACCTTCGATCCGGTCCTGTCTGTCACAAAGAGCCGTAATCAAAATCACGGGTATTAAGTATGTGTCTGGGTTGTTCTTGATTTTCTCGCAAGCCTGAAAACCGGTGAGGCCCGGCATCATTACGTCCATTAGAACCAGGTCCACCGGGGTTCTAGCCAACTCCTGAATGACATCTGCGCCGTCAGAAACAGTGATTACGGTAAATCCCTGAGTCGCAAGGAGTTCTTCTAGCAGCTCCCGGTTCGCGGCTTGGTCGTCGGCAATTAGGATGGTGCCTGTGACAGAATTAGGCGACCTACAAAGCATGAATCCACTCCCTCAGAGATTACTAAGAGTGGCACAGGGAGTTAACATCCTCTAATTACTGAAGTCATGTTGCCGCGAGGGTATTCGGCCTTCGTAACAGAAACTAAGTAGTGACGACTTTGTGTGCCAATCTATTTGCGCAGGCGAGAATCCCCGCGCTGTTCCCTGATGTGGAAGTGCCGATGAAGATACACCCTTCCCCGTCCCTACGAAGCGAAGCCGTGAGCAGGCCCCGCTGTTCCTTGTGGGCCCGCTTGGTTCGGAAACTCGGCAGCGCAGATTTGCTGAAGCTGTCCGTCCCAGAACCTGGTCAAAAGATAGCAAAAACTGCGGCGTCCTCTTTTGCCTCGTGACCGGATGCGTCAAAGCCACCTTTGCCCCGTAGGCCTCAGATGTCTGAAGGCGCTGCGAAAAGGAAAGGATCGACGTCGATATAACCGTATCCCGCAGATGGAGCACCGATTTGCGCGAATAAAGGCGGTCTCTACCTCGCACACCGAATGGAAGAGGCTCTCACTTGTTCAGGTGAGGCGGAAGACCCATAGGCTGTGCTGTATAGTTCTATACTCCGCCAATCAATCATTTGCGAATCCGGGAGGCGTTTGCTATGTCAAGACCTTTCATACCGCACCTGCTCCGAGTGGTTTTGACGAGTTTGTTGGCCTTCGTGGCGTGCGTCTCTCAGTCGTTTGCGCAGGCACGCCACCAGGGCAAGATTTTTGGGGGCTACTTCGAAGAATGGGGAATCAATTACGCCGGTTACAACATTGCGGACTTGCAAAAGAATGGCGTGGCCGATGAACTAACCCACCTGATCTACGCCTTCGGCAATGTGACCCCAACTTCTCCGCCGGCGTGCGCCATTGCTGATTCCGGAGCCGCTTACCGGAATTCGACTCTGCCTACAGTGAGCGGCAAGCCTTACGCAGCCCCACTCTATGGAAATTTTGGCGCGATTCAACAACTCAAGGGGCTTCATCCCAAGCTGAAAGTGTTGATCTCGTTGGGGGGACAAGCGGGCAACGTTGCAGGCTTCGTTACCGCTGCGGCCACCGCTGCCGGCCGGGCCGCGCTCGCCTCTTCGTGCATCGACATGTTTGTTAGGGGCAACATCGCTGCAGGCGTTACGGCTCCCGGCTTGTTTGATGGATTCAATATCGATTGGGAGTTTCCCGGTCCAGCCGACAAGCAGAACTTCACCGCTCTGCTGAAAGAGTTCCATACACAGCTCAACGCGCTGGCGAAAACGACGGGTAAGAAATATGTCTTGACGTTCGATTCTCCAGCGAGCCCGAAGAAATATATCAACATCGATCTCAGGGCTGCCGCTGCGCAAGTGGATTTCCTTACGATCGACGGTTACGACTATGCCGGACCGTCGGACAAGCTGACCAATGACTCATCTTCCCTGTACGACACGGCTGCGGATCCCTTGTATGCCGATGACCGTTACATCGATGCGACTGTAAAAGCCTATCGCAAGGCTGGCGTGCCGGCGGCCAAGTACACGATGGGTTTGCCGTTGTATGCCGTGGGCTGGACGGGCGTCCCCAACGTGAATCATGGCTTATACCAGAACGCTACTGCCGCTTCTCCGGTTCTCTTGACCGATGGATCGGGTCTCTGCCCAAACCCGGACAAAGCCAATGCTTCACCCGGCTGTGACACCGTGTTAACCGCTGGATTTGCTACCTACTCCACCATTGAGAACCTGACGAATAAGTATGGATACACCGCCTGGTATGACTCGGCAAGAGTCGGAGCGACACTCTACAATCCCGCCAGCGGAACCTTCTATACCTACGACGATGCTACGGTGGTAGCAACCAAGACGGCCTACATCATGAAGAACAAGCTTGGCGGTGCGTACGTGTGGGCACTGAACGATGACGACGCGAGCGGGTCCCTAACAAAAGCGATAGCGGCGGGCCTGAAGTAAATCGAGATTTCAGTGTCCACCATGTCGAGGAATGTCCTGCTGACTCGGTTTACGCTGAATCAAGCATGATCAGGCCTACCGCGGGCGATCGACGCGTTGGGGAACCGACGCATAATCGACATAGGGTATCTGCTCATCCGTAATTCCGATCTTAGCAACATAGACGTCCTCTACCGTCAATCCGAAACAGACTTTGATCTTTAAGGGGTTCTGCATTCCGCTGAAATTCTGTATAGTCGCGGTCAGAAAAAGGGAAACCCCTCTTCTAACACGTAATTATTTGTGTAAATGTTGTTTTCCAGTGCTTGGGTCTGACTTCCCAGCCTAAGAAGTTTTCATCATTCCTTCCAACAAAAATTAGCTTCCGTCCTGCCACAGCTCCAAGCCCTTTCTACCGCGGGTAATCCTGCGCACGACCGCCACCCGGTGCATCGAGTTCGGTTTTCGTAACAAGATCGCTCCAGATTCGCCTTTTTCCACACTCCCAGAAAAACCTGCATCGCCGCTGACACGCCCCACGCCTGCTAGTGGTTAGCGCCTCGCGGATTAAAGTTGAAGTTCGGATTGCGGAACAGAAAAAAAGTTCCTTGGCGGGCCCGCTTAAGCGGAGTACGCTGCTTCGCTATTGGTGCTATAGAGCAGTTTGGAGGCTGTGAATCTTCCGTGAGTGTTGGATATGACTGCTGAATACAGCTGACTCTGACGACGCGGAGTCCGATGCAACCGCAGCCGGGCTCTTCTCTCAAACACCCAACCGCGGGCGGATCGCTCTGGCACGTCCCCCCGAATCAAGGAGCCACCATGAAGCGCGCTTTACTTTTCTCCTCGCTGCTCTGCGTCTTTGTCTCGGTTTCGCTGTTGGCGCAAGCGTCAGTCGCACTGAGCCCGTCGAGTTACAACTTTGGGAGTACCCCGGTTGGCACAGGCACCGCGTGGGTTACCTTCACACTATCCAACAGTGGCAGCTCTGTCGTGAGCATCAGTAACGTGACCGTCAGCGGCCCATTCGTCGTATCCAGCAATTGCGGATCCTCGGTGGCCGCCAACGGTTCGTGTCCCATCTATGTGTATTTCGCCCCAACTTCCTCAGGCGCGGCCAGCGGCACGCTGACGGTGACCGACAACGCCACAAATAGTCCGCAAACATCCTCTCTCAGTGGAACTGGCGGAAGCGGGGGCAGTTGTACGGCCACGCCCAGCGCTCCCACTGGTCTGGCGGCCTCTGGCACAACCAGCTCTGGCACCAACCTGAGTTGGACAGCCGACACTCCGCCTGCGAACTGCACGATCAGCAGTTACACCGTGTTAAAGAACGGAACCTCGATTGGAACCGCAACCGGCACGTCGTTCGCGGTGACTGGCCTTTCCGCTTCGACCTCTTACAGTTTCACGGTGGAAGCTACGGACGCTAACGGCACCTCGGGTCCGAGTTCAGCGGTGAACGTGACGACGCTGGCCAACTCCTGCACGACAAAGCCGAGTGCGCCGACGGGATTGGCTGCGAGTGGGACCACCAGCTCCGGCACGAACCTGAGTTGGACGGCGGACAGTGCTCCCGCGAACTGCACGATCAGCAGCTACACCATATTGCAGAATGGAACCTCAATCGGAACCGCAACCGGCACGTCGTTTGTCGTGAGCGGCCTTTCAGCCTCGACCGCTTACAGTTTCACCGTAGAAGCGACGGACGCTGCTGGTACGTCGAGCGCAAGTTCAGCCGTGAGTGTGACGACGCTCGCTGGCGGCGGATCGGGATGCGCAACGGCATGGAGCGCCACTGCCGTCTACACCCAAGGCATGACGGCAAGCGTGGGCGGAGAGAACTATGTCGCCAATTTCTGGACACAGAACCAGAATCCGTCGACCAACAACGGCGGCGCCGGCAGTGGCCAACCCTGGACTGCGACCGGCCCCTGTTCAACTTGCTCGGCCGCGCCAGCCACTCCGACTGGATTGGCGGCGTCCGGGACCACCAGCTCCAGCACAAACTTGAATTGGAATGCAGTTACCCCACCTGCAGGATGCAGCGTCAGCTACAAAGTCCTGCAGAACGGAGCGACGATCGCGTCTCCAACTACAACATCCGATGGCGTTACTGGTCTCACGCCTTCGACCACTTACAGCTTCACGGTGGAGGCAACCGATGCGGCCGGAACATCAGCTGCAAGTTCGGCGGTGAATGTGACGACTCTCGCGAGCTCGTGCACGACCAAACCCAGCACACCAACCGGATTGGCGGCTTCTGGCACGACCGATTCCAGCACCAACCTCAGTTGGAATTCGGTCACTGCTCCGAGCGGCTGCACCATCACCAACTACACGGTGCTGCAGAATGGGAGTGCTATCGGAACTGCAACCGGCACCTCATACACACCCAGCAACCTTTCGCCTTCGACCGCGTACAACTTTACGGTTGAAGCGACGGACTATGCCGGCACGTCGGGCGCAAGTTCGGCGGTGAGCGTCACGACTTCGAAGCTCACCAACCTGATGATGGCCGGATGGTACGAAGAGTGGGGAACCTACTACGCCAACGCGAACGTTGCGGACCTGCAAAACAATGGCGTAGCCAGCGTCCTCACGCACCTCATTTATGCCTTCGCCAAGCCGATCGCGAACGGCAGCAACGTGAATTGCGCGCTCGCCGACACCTATGCCGATTACCAGAAGAGTGTGCCGCAGGTGCCTGGCGCTACTCCGGCCACGGCCCCGCTGCAGGGGAACTTTGGTGCCCTCGTGCAACTCAAGCAACTCCATCCCAACCTGAAAGTGTTGATCTCCATCGGCGGATGGAATCCCCCCACCTACAACCAGCTCTTCGACACCGCAGCCAGCACGCAGGCTCAACGCCAGGCGTTTGTGGGCTCTTGCGTCAACATGTTCATCCAGGGCAATATCGCCTCGGGTGTCTCCAGCGGAACTCTTTTCGATGGCTTCGACATCGACTGGGAGTTCCCGAACGCAAACGATACGGCCAACTTCACAGCGTTGATGACCGAGTTCCGCAACGAGCTGACCACGTTGTCGGGAACGACCGGCAAGACGTACCTGGTATTGGCCGATTTGGCTGCCGGTCCCTCAACCCCGGGCGCCGCCGTGGACTCGGGCAACGACGGTGGTTATGACACGATCAACATCGCGGGCCTGAGTGCGGTGTTGGACTATATGAATGTCGATGGCTATAACTACGCCGGAGACTGGTCCAATGCCACCAATGACGCGTCTCCGCTGTACGACGAAGCTGCCAGTCCGCTGTACGGGAAAGGTGACACGATTGACGCAACCGCACAGTACTATCTGGCGCACGGTGCATCGCCGGCCAAGTACACCATGGGCTTCCCGCTCTATGGTGCGGGTTGGGCGGGGGGCCTTACCTCCGCCAACGGCGGCATGTATCAGAACGCGACGGGTATAAAGGATGGCTCGGGAACGCTAACCCCAAACGGAACTTCCCCGGTCCCCAATGCAAACGGAGTGGGAATTTGCCCGACGGGCCAAAACCAGAGTGGTCCGGCAGCCGGATGCGACTTCCTGCTGGTCGACGGACTGGCGACCTACGGTACACTCGTGAACCTGCTGAACAACGGGTTCACCTCCAGCTACGATGCCACCCGCTGCTCGGCGCGTATGTTCAACCCAACCACTAACACCGCCTTCAGCTACGACAATGCTGAATCGGTGCAGTGCAAAGTGAACTACATCAAACAATTTGGCTTGGGCGGCGCCTACGTTTGGGCAGTGAAAGACGATACCCCGAACGGAGACTTGACCAAAGCCTTAGGCACAGACCTCAATCCATAGAGGTTTCGCGACAAGAGTAACTACAAGGGCAGGCTGACTATGGAGTCCGCCTGCCCTTGATTTTTCCCCCCGCGTTGAATTGGGTTGTGGGTACTTGGTCGCCGAGTTGTCCGCATGACGCCTGCCCCCGGGCAAGGCTTCCAATGTTCTTGCGATCGCAAAAATATCGTGCTGCAAAAGTATGATGTTGCAAGTTCCGCTATATAGCTCTATACTCCGCCGGTTCGTACTTTCCGGATTCTGGAGGCCTTTCCAATGTCAACCCATTTTCTACCGCGCCTGCTCCGAGGGGCTTTGCTAACTTTGTTGGCCCTCGCTGCAAGCATCTCCCCCTCATATGCACAAAACCACAATCAAGGCAAGATTCTCGGCGGATACTTCGAAGAGTGGAGTATCTATTACGCTGGCTACAACATTGCAAACCTGCAACAGAATGGTGTGGCTGATAAACTGACGCACCTCTTCTACGCCTTCGGCAATGTGACGACGACTCCGGCGCCAGCATGCGCCATTGCCGATACGTGGGCCGACTATCAATCTCCCTACCTGCCCAGCGTGAACGGCACCCCTTACCTTGGACCGCTGTTTGGAAATTTTGCTGCCATACAACAACTCAAGGCACTCCATCCCAATCTGAAAGTGGTGATGTCTTTGGGAGGAGCATCCGCGGTTAACACTGCGGCCTTCGTCAGCGCCGCCGGTACCGCTGCCGGACGCCAGGCTCTTGCCGCTTCCTGTATCGACATGTTCGTCAATGGCAACATTGCCGCGGGCATCACCGCCCCCGGGTTGTTTGACGGTTTCAATATCGATTGGGAATTCCCTACTGCGACCGACACGCAGAACTTTACAGCCCTGCTAGCCGAGTTCCGCAGCCAACTGAACGCCTTGAGCAAAACCACAGGCAAGCAATATAGTTTGTCGTTCGATGGCCCTGCGGGCGCGCAGAACTATGTCAACATCGATCTCAAGAAAGCAGCCAAGCAGGTAGATTTCATCACCATCGATGGGTACAACTATTCCGGCTCATGGGTCACGCAGACCAATGACGCATCGCCACTATTCGATTCCCGGCAGGACCCATTGTTTGGCCAGGACCTCGACATCAACGATACGGTAGACGCCTATCTCAAGGCCGGCGTACCGCCCTCTAAATACACAATGGGTTTGCCATTGTACGCTGCCGGCTGGACTGGCGTATCCAACGCAAAACATGGCTTGTACCAGAACTCGACGGGTCCTTCTCCGGTGCTCTTAGCTAACGGAACGGGTTTGTGTACCGACCTCAGCGGAGGTACGCCCGGTTGCGACACCTTGTTGACTCCCGGGCTCCTAACTTATTCGACGCTCTCAACCCTTACCGCGAACGGGTACAAGAACTACTTCGATCCGCAAAGAATCGCAGTATCGCTCTACGATCGGACCAGCGGGACTTTCTATACGTACGATGACCCCGCTACGGCATTCCTGAAGATGATCTATCTAGATCTGAAGGTTCCGGGAGGTTTGGGCGGTGCCTACGTGTGGGCAGTGAAAGACGACGATGCAAATGGAACGATGGTAAAAACCATGGCTGCAGGATTGGGTCGCTAGTCCAGGGAGGCCTAGGTACTTCGTAAGGAAGAACTGAGGCAGGCTGGCTAACAAAGTCAGCCTGCCTTTCAATTTCTTGTTGAAGACAACTTATTTCCCGGGAGCTTCGGGAACTGCGCCGACCAGATCGCGCAAGGGCTTGATAACCGTGAAGCGAACCAGCGCTTGCGGTTTCTCGGCTGCGTCTAAGCCAGCCAGCTTCTCAGCTTTCCAACCCGCAGCCGCGGGCAGCCCCGATGAGAGATAAGAAACCGCTTCGAGACCCGTCGTGCCTAGTAGCGTGAGTTGATGGGCTCGCGACTCTGCCTGGGCGAGTGTGGGCGAAGCAGCCATCAAGTGCAGGATGCCAGGTTCTGCGGCGATCCAGGCTTTGAAGTGAGTAGTAAGTTCAGTTTGCTCCTGCAATCGGCTTGCGGGATCCTGCAGATAGGCGCGCACGAGCAGCTCAAAATTGTGGCGCGAAGGCGGATCGGGCGGAAGAGCGTCCACGACTAGATTGAGTGGCGTCAGTTGATTCGGGTGCTGCATGTGGGCGCGCTCGTGGAAGGTGACAGGCTCGAGAACGGAAGCCATGATAGGCAGCGGATCGATCTGTTGGGTTCTACCCAACTGGCGCAGGCTGGCTGCTGGCTGAGAGATATGCGTGAGACCTAAAGCTTCCAGTTGCAGCGACTCGGCCGCCAGTCGACGGTACATGTCGTCTACGTTGTCTACCTCACGCGGCGACCAGAGCCGCTCGGCAATAGCTGCGGCGCGGGGCCAGATGCGCGAGTCGATGTCTTGTGGGGTGGTCTGCTCAGTCCACATACAGGCCTCTCCGCCGAGAATGCGCGCCTGCTGCTCGGGACTGAGCCCGCTCGCTTGGGGCAGCGGGTCCACCGCGTAGTGTGCCGCGGCGCTGCTCATAAGATTCAAGTAATAACCCGCGGAGAGAATGCTGTTGTATCCGTTTCTGGCACCGGTGGCGAGTGAATCGGCGCCCCGCCAGCTCTGAACGACAACGTCCCTGGGCAGATCGGGAGTGAGAATTTCGTCCCAGCCGATCATGTGTTTGCCATGCTTCTCAAGAAGTTTCAGGAGGCGCTGGTTGAAATAATTTTGCAGCGCGGCTGTGTCCTGGAGACTGTGCTCGCGCATGAACGCCTGGATGCGCGGATTGGCCTTCCACTCGACGCCGTTATTTTCATCGCCTCCGATGTGCATGAAGTGGTCGGGGAAGATGGCCGCCATCTCGGCAATGAAAGTATCGAGAAATCTATAGGTGCTTTCTCGCGTAGGATCCATCACCGGATCGAAGACGCCGAACTCGCGTTCGATGTGGAAAGGGCCGGGTCCGCTGGCGAGATCGGGATACCCGACGAACCATGCACTGGTGTGTCCCGGCATGTCGAACTCGGGAACGACGCGGATGCCGCGGTCGCGCGCATAGGCAACAATTTCGCGGGCTTGCTCCTGAGTATAGAAAAGTCCGTCGGAGCCCAGCCCCGCGAGTTTTGGGAAAGATCGACTCTCGATGCGAAAACCCTGGTCTTCACTAAGATGCCAGTGGAATACGTTGAGCTTAACGGCGGCCATCCCGTCGAGACTGCGTCTGATAACGTCGACCGGCATGAAGTGGCGTCCGCAGTCAATCATTAGGCCGCGCCAGCGAAAACGCGGAGTGTCGCGAATCGACACTGCCGGAACGAAATAACCGTTTGCATCGGACTGCACCAGCTGTTGCAGCGTTTCGAGACCGTGCATGGCTCCAACCACGGTAGCGGAGTGAAGGCGCGCACCTGAGGGACTCACGTCGAGAGAGTAGGATTCATCTTCGTCGACCGACTGGACGGGTTCTCCGGGTCCGTCGACGCTAATGACCAGCGCCCCGGATGTGCCGGCGGCGGGCGGAGATGCTGGAATTGGTATGCCTGTCTGAGTTTTGAGGCGATCAAGGCTGTGCGCTATGGCCGCGTCGAGGCGAGCATCTCGATAGTGGTCCGCGGTAGCAGCAAAGGAAGGTGTGAGCGTGAGCCGTCCTGGCTGGGCGGAAAGCTGCGAGGGTTGCGGCATCAAGGTGTTGACGAATCCGGAAGCTTGGCTTTGCGGCGGCGTTGCCTGATTCGATGCGCTGGGCAATGCGATTAGACTTGCGAGAATTGTTGCGACTCTTAGATGCATCGGGGCCTCTTCTTCGCGGGCCGGTGGCTACAGCGCTCTAGCGGAAGCGTCGAATAAACAGCGTGTGCCGTTCCGAGCGGTAGAAACCGACTACGTAAATCGTAGCCTTGCCCTTGGTTGAATAGATGATCTGGCGAATGCGCAGCACCGAGGCGCCGCGAGGTACGCTCAGCAACTCGGCAATGTTGGCATCCGCCGACGTGGCATCGACTTCTTCGTCTGCGTATGCCAATTTGGTCTCGTACTCATGCTCGAGAATCGCAAACAGGGAAGTCCTTCCCAGAGGGGACGACGCCAGGTCGGGAAAATCGGCTGCGGCCAGGTAGCAGGTTTCCAAAGCAAACGGCTCTTCTTCTCTAAGCCGGAGACGCTGGATTTTCAGCACGCGGCTGGTTGCCGGCAGCCCGAGCCGGGCCGCAACTTCCGGCTCGCCCTCAATCACCTTTGCCACTAACACTCGCGAACGGGGAGCCAAACCACGGCTCGACATTTGCTCGGTATAGCTCATCAGCTTGTTAAAGTGGATCTTGGGCACAGCGACGAAGGTACCTGCCCCAAGGCGGCGTTCGACAATTCCTTCGTGTTCCAGGCTGGCCAACGCGTGGCGAGCCGTCATTAGGCTCACCTTGTGGGTCTTAGCCAGTTCGCGCTCAGACGCGACTGCATCTCCCGGTTTCAGACTAGCGGACACGATGCGGTCGCGGATCGCGCTCTGGATTCTTTTGTAGGCGGGCGTGCTGTTGTGATGATTTCCAGACATGTTTGTCTTTATTGTGTCCAGACTCTCTTGGACGGCGAGCCTGGTAGGAAGGTCGACCGCTTACGGTCAAGTCCCGGATGCCGCCATTTTGCAGCACCGTATGCTATATAGCTTATTGAGAGTTTGATGTAAAGCTCAATTCGCGAAATAGCTGGCATGGATGGTCCTTCACGCAAGCTTGCGATCGGGTTTGGGCTGGAAAATGAGCCCTGTACGGGAGATCAGAACGCTCGGGCGCGAGATTTGGCGCGCAGCACGCAATTCACAGCGATGGGACGCAGTCGATCGCCGGCCCGGACTGCTTTTAACGTACACCTTTCTCGATGTCGCTTCCTGGGGATGAGGAGGAGGTACATCGCTGGGTACATCCAACAATTTTCTGTGGACGATTGCTTTTTTCTTCTTGACTATGAACGATCATCTGCTATATAGCATAGTGCGTTTAGATTATAGGCCCGTTTGTGATCCTGAGTTTGGGGACTTCGGTCTGAGGAGGCGTGCAATGACGAAATTGACGTGTGGAAGGCGAATAAACTCAACCGAGGACGATGGCGGAGTTTTACGGAAGCATTCTTCATTTCTAGCGGTGTGCCTGGTTATCCTAAGCCTGTCGGCAGCAGGTCTGGGACAAGAACTGGCGGCAACACTCACCGGCACGGTAAGCGATGCCAGTGGAGCCGTTGTCGCGGGGGCGACTGTCGTGGTTCGCAGCGAGGAAACGGGCGCGGACCTCCGCTCTGTGATCACCAGCAACACCGGCAGTTTCAATATTACGAACCTTCCTGCAGGCCGGTACACGGTCACGGTCAAGAACCCTGGATTTCAAACGTTCGTGGCTAAAGACGTAATTCTCAACGTCGCGGAAAAACACACCCTTGATGTGGGATTAGTGACCGGAAAAACCACCGCAACCATCGAGGTGACAGCGGAAAACGTCGCGATTCAGACAACCACCGCCGAGGAATCAGGGACCGTCACCGGGGAGCAGGTTCGAGAGTTGGCGCTGAACAACCGCAACTTCGAACAACTCATCCTGTTGCAGCCCGGTGTTGCAAATCAATTGCCCGATAAAGTCGGCTTTGGCTTGGCGAACAACACTTCAATTTCGGTGAACGGAGCGCGCACAGGAGCGAACAACTATACGGTGGACGGGGCTGACATCAACGATAGCGGTTCGAACGGAACGCTGCTGAATACTCCGAGCATCGATGCCATCCAGGAGTTCACCCTGGAGCGCAGCAACTATGACGCGGCGTTCGGGCGCAGCGGCGGCGGTCAAATCGTAGTTGCAACCAAGTCGGGCACGAATACCTGGCATGGCAGCGCTTACGAATTCAATCGCAACAATTTCTACAATGCGAATACTTTTGGCGGTCGGGCCTCCATTGCGGCCGGACAGCCACTCTCGTCTGCGGATACCGTGCCCATCGAGCGCTACAACGACTATGGGTTCACCCTCGGCGGCCCACTGTTCATTCCGAAGCTTTACCATCCGCAGAAGGACAAGACCTTCTTTTTCTGGTCGGAGGAATGGCGCAAAGCCAGCACGCCGGGCTTGAATATTATCAATGTGCCAACCGCAGCGGAACTTGCCGGCTCGTTCACGAGTCCGGTTAACGTTGCGCCGGCGGGCTGCGTCACCACCGCTGGCGGCGTATCCAAAATCAGTCCGACCTGTTACAGCAAGAATGCCACCGCGTA
>DATNKA010000086.1:0-6269 GCA_035603655.1 Candidatus Acidiferrales bacterium
CAAAGTTACCCTTGGGCGCGTCATAGATGTGACCGCCGGGCAGTTGCGAAGCTTCCACAAGGCCCAGATTCGGGTCGAATGCCGAGAACCGCCCGCGCGCCTCGCTTACGGTGGTGAAGAAATCGTACCGAAGACCCGCGACCAGTGTGAGCTGGGGAGTGACCTTAAACGTATCAACCCCGAAACCGCTGATAATGTTCTGGGAGATATTGGCGCGGTGGCTGCCGACCCGCGTGATGTTCGTGAGAGACGAACCGGGCGTTGGCAGACCGGCGATTAGATCGACCAGAGATGCGAGTCCACCGTCTGTCGTAAGACTGGCTCCGAGCTGCGAGCCGGTAAACGAAAAGATGCCGCGAGATCCGGCGAGAGTGTAGTCGGAATAGTTATGGAGGAAGTTGAAGCCGATCTCCCATGCATGCTTCCCGCGGGTCCAGTTAACTTCGTTTGTGATTTGATAGCTGGTGGCTACGCGGCCTCCAGCGCCGCCTTGCAATCCCAAGTTCGAGAATCCATCCGCGGTATTGTCGCCAAGATCGATCTCGGGTATGCCGTAACTATTCGGACTGACGCCGGTGTTGAAGCCGATGGTAGCTGGATTCACGTTGGCATCCCGGCCCTTTTGAAACTGGCTGAAGCGGTTCCAGCCAAGGCGCAGGGTGTTGATCAACTTCGAGTTGAAAACGTGAACCTCGCTGATCGCAAAGTTATCAGCAACCGTCGGGGTCACACCGAACCAGGGATTCAATTGAGAACCACCCCCCGGCCCGGGGTCGCCGCCGGGAAATTCATCTTCACCGGTGCCGTGGAGGTACCGCGCCGAGAGCGAATCGGAGCTCGAGAGGGTGTGATCAATCTTTAGGACTCCGCTGTTTGGCGTTTGACGGCCACGATTGTCTATGACGAACGGGCCCGACAGACCCAGTGAAGAGTAGAGGCCCAAAATATTCAGGCCAAGTTGATTCGGTGTAATCCCTTGTGATTGCACTAAAGCTGTCGCGGTGGAAATCTGTGCTGGAGTGGGCGCGTTTCCGTGAAGAGTAGTGCCGAGGCGCAGCCTGCTGCCATCGTAACCGGCAAAGAAAAATGTGCGGTTGTGGCCATCATAAAGATGCGGAATGTCTACCGGGCCGCCCACCGTTCCGCCGAATTCGTTCCAGACGAATGGGGCTTTGGGCACACCGGCGAGATCCTCAAAATAATTAGCGGCGTCCAGATCAACGTCGCGATGGAGTTCGTAGAGCGAGCCGTGGAGCCGATTCGTTCCGCTGCGAATGATGACGTTCATGACACTGCCGGAGTTCTGACCGCTATCGGCGCCCGCGTTCGCGCTGACCGTCACCTCCTGAATCGCGTCCAGCGGCAGGCGTGTTGCGGCTGTCGCCGAATTTCCGCCCTCATTGATGGAAGGAAGGTACGTGGAAGGATCGGTATCTGACACGCCGTCGATATTAAAACCGTTCGACCTGGCCCGGGAGCCGTTAATGGTGTATTGCGCGAAAGCGAAATTGCTGTTTTGGGTCACTCCGGGAAGAACAAGCGCCAGCCGAGTGTAGTCGCTGTTCCCGATCGGAAGGGATTCCACCTGCTCTTCGGTAAGTTGGCCGCCGGATTCGTTCGTCTCGGTTTGGATAAGCGCTGGCGCTGAATTCACCTCAATCTTCGAGCTTACTGTGCCGACCGCCAGGACGGGATTGATACTGTTGACTTGCCCCTGGGAGGTCACAATGTCGTTGATCTGCGAGGTTCGAAAACCGTCTTTGCTCACGGTCAGCTGGAATGTGCCGAGGGGCAACTCTGGAAAATTGAACTCGCCGTTCTGATCGCTGGTTGCCGTTCGCTCCTGTGAAGTATCAAGATTCGAGAGCTTGACCGTGGCTCCCGCCACCGCCGCGCCTTGCGCGTCACGGACGCTTCCTGTAACTCGCCCGGGAAAGAACTGGGCCACGGCGATAGAACCACCGCAGGTGTATATCAGAAACATCACCAAAATGAACCGCGTAGCGTTCACCGTCTTCATGCCATCCTCCCGTCCACCGCACTGAGTGCGGAAACGCTACTACCAAGACGTAAAGTATGTCAATAGTATTCGCACCGTATGTAGAGTGTGTTTACAAGAAAAAATCAAATTCAACGTAGTTGAAAAAGACGCTCGCTACCCGGAGTGGCCCCGCGCTATAGGCTGAGCCGTTCTCGATGGGGAGGAATTCCTGCGCTGCTCGCTTGTTTCTGCTGGACCGCTTATGTCCCGCCGCAAATTACCCGTTCATGGGGTAAGGAGGGATATTTTGGTTCAGGCGAAAGAGATTCCGAGGGTCGTACGTCGTTTTGATAGAACGGAGGCGCTCCCAGCGTTCGCGATAAGCCTCAGGAACGCGGTCCTGTTCGTCGCCGCTCATGAAGTTCACGTAAACTCCCGGAACCATCGCTGGACGCAATTGCGCAAACAAGTTGCGAGTCCATGCGATGTTGGCTGCATCATCGACAGGATCGGCCCAGTTGCTGATGATATTGACCACAAACGGCGCGCTGCGATCACCGAATGCGGTTTCTTCGGGCGCGACCCGTTGCGCGGCCCCGCCCAGGTACGCCAGTTCGATTTCACTCGCACGAGAGGGAACTGTGGCGAGCGCCGCGATCATGGTTTGAATGACTCGGTCGCCAAGTAATCGGAAGTAGCCGGATTTCGTATAGTAGCGGCGGCCATGGGGAAAGTCTGAATCGGCCAGAGTCTGCAACCGCAAGAACGACATCTCCTCCACGCTTACGGCCGTGTGGTGGGCGGCACTCAAGGCTTGATGGAGGTAACGACGCCCCTGGCCAATGTCGCCCACCCAAAGCGCAGAAACACTGGCAACTGGAAGCCCGCGCACCGCCGGCGGAGTATTTTGCGATTCGTCGGCAATCCGCAAAGAAAATCCCCAGCGCAAGTAGTCAGGGGCTTCCGGCATGAACTCCCGCCAATGGCTCAGAAGCGGGGCGATCCCGTCGCCCACGCACAATCCCCGTCCGAGTATCACGGAGGTGACCGGATGAAGACGCACTTCGAATTCGGTCACAACCCCGAAGTTACCACCTCCGCCCCGCAACGCCCAAAACAACTCGGGATTCTCCTTTTCGTGCGCGCGCACGATCGAGCCATCTGCCACAACCAGCGTGAAGCCCTCGACGTTGTCGCAGGAGAGTCCATGTAAACGATTCAGCCATCCTGTGCCTCCTCCAAGCACAAGGCCAGCCGCGCCGGTGTGCGAAACTACGCCGGCGGGAAATGCCAGCGCCACTTTTTGAGTTGCTGCGTCCACGTTACCAAGCAGACAGCCGCCGCTGAAATGCGCCCTGCGAGCCTCAGGATCGACACGCACCTCACGCATTGGCGAAAGATCGATCACGAGTCCTTCGTCGCAGGTGCTGAAACCCGCCAAGCTGTGGCCTCCGCAGCGAACCGCGGTAAGAACGCCCGAGGTCGCAGCGACACGCACCGCTGCCTGGACGTCTCGCACATCGCGGCAGAAAGCGAACAAACCGGGTCGGCGAGAGAACATTCCGTTCCAAATTTGCGTCGCTTCGCCATAGCCCGCATCGGCGGACCGCACCAGGGTTCCTTTGAATCGGCCACTAAGGGTTCGGTACACATCCTCGATAAGCTTGTCCATGGGTCAATGGGAGCAGCGAATTCAAAGTGAAAAGACCGGGAACTATTCCTCTCCGAGTTCTGGTCACTCGCGTAATTTTGAGGCAGGATCTCCGGAGGATGAACCTGGGACTAGCCCATGCTCGAACGAACCGGCATTGCATAGGCTACGCCCAAAACTTTATCTTTCGACTGCATGATATGGTCGTGCATGGCTTGACGGGCGCGGCCAGGGTCCCGGTCCTTGATGGCGGATAGAATTTCCCGATGCTCTTGTCCTGGCACTTCGCCGAAGTAGTTGATGTCAATCGCGGCAAACATGATGCGCTCCATCTGACTGCGTACTTCGCTGACGGCTTGCAGAAGCATCTGGTTCCGCGCCAGGCGGGCGATTCCCAGGTGAAATGCCGTATCGGCTTCGATAAATCGCAGGCATTTTTCCCGGTCCTCTGGCGTGCAGGTGACTTCGGCGAGTTCCTTCAACTGCTGCAAAGCTTCGGGAGTCGGGCCTTTTGCGGCGGCGAGTTCTGCCGCGGCACATTCCACCGCGTTGCGAAATTCGTAAATGTCGTTGAGCACCTGCAGGCTGATGTGGGCTACAAAATATCCACGATTGGGCACGATGCGCAGCAACCTGTCGTTTTGCAGCCGCACTGCGGCCTCGCGAACTGGCGTCCGGCTGGCCTTGTAGCGGCGCGCCAGATCTTTTTCACTCAAGGGCTCGCCCGGCTGGAAGACACCATAGACAATGTCGTGCTTGAGCGCGGCATAGACTTTTTCGCTGAGAGTAGCTGGTACAGGCATGCGATGATTCTTGCTGCGCGCAATAGTCTTTGCCAAGGTTCCTCCAAAGATCGCGGCCGCAAAATAGCCGCGTCCGGAACACTGGTATTTTTTCTGACTTATGAGGTTCTGTCAAAGATATATTTCCTGTATGCAGGGAATAATTGCCATTGACAGGATAGGGGCAAAGAGCTACAAGGTATACATATGGTATTCATTAGATATTCGTTGATCATGTCAACCGGAATGCGCGCCATGGAATCTGGCTCTGGCGTGGTCCGCAGGGAAGGGCGGAAATGACTGGGTCGAATTTGATTGCCGACGTGGAGGCCAAACCCATGCCGTTTCCCATCCGTGCGGTTCGCTCTTCTTTCCCAGCGCTAAACGCAGGCGAAAAGTTTATTTTCTTTGACAATGCGGCTGGAGCCCAAATACCGCAGGTGGTCTTTGATGCTGTCAACCAGCACTTGCTCGAATGCAATGTGCAACGGGGCGGACGATACGGCAAGAGCATGGAAGTGGATGCGAGCATCGAGCGCGCACGGGAGAGTGTGGCCGTGCTGGTGAATGCGCGCCACTCAAGCGAGATTGCCTTCGGAATGAACGCGACTTCGTTCATACGCCTTATGAGCCTGGCCATTGGCCAAACCCTGGCTGAGCGCAACGAAATCGTTGTCACTGACATGGACCATGAGGCCAACGTCGCCACATGGCTGGCTCTTGCCAAGGATGGCGCCAAGTTTCTTTGGTGGAAGATGAGGGAAGACGGGAACCTGCATGCGGAAGACTTGAAGGCGCTCCTCTCCAAGAGAACCCGATTGGTGGCATGCACGGTCGCGAGCAATGCGCTTGGCTCCATTGTAGATGTGACCGAAGCCGGCAGGCTTGCCCATGAGGCGGGTGCGGAGATTTTTCTCGACTGTGTTCACCACGGCCCTCACGGAACGATTGACGCACAGGCATTTGACTGCGACTACCTGGTTTGTTCCGGCTACAAGATCTTTTCGCCGCACATGGGGTTTCTCTGGGGTCGTCGCGAGCTTTTGAAAAATCTCCCGACCTTCCGTGAGGATTTCATTCCCGATGAGCCGCCGGGGAAAATTGAAGCCGGTACCTTCATCTATGAGAATGTAGCCGGTATGGACGCCGCCGTAAGATACCTGGAAACACTTGGTGGCGCGCTACCCGCAGAAACCAAGCCTGGTTCTGCGAGTTCAAGACGAAATAACCTCGTAAAGAGCATGAACGCGATCGCGGCCTACGAACGCCTGCTTGCGCTGGAGTTGTTACGCGTGCTGAAGGAGGCCGGAGCGACTATCTACGGCATCCATGAGGAAGATCGGTTGTACGAGCGTGTGCCGACGTTCTGCTTCAATCTCGGAGCAATTGACCCAGCAGTTGTCACCACAACCCTGGCCAAAGCCGATATCGGTATTCGCGATGGTCACATGTATGCGCCGCGATTGATGAGGAGGTTGGGTCTCGACCCGGACAGGGGCGCGGTCCGTGTCTCCCTTGTACATTACAATACGGCCGAAGAGATTCACCGCTTCCGAAGCGTGCTCCTGGACTTGAAGCGGCATGGATAAAGCACCGGGGCCATCCGAACTTTCGTTGTCGACACCGGCAATCGCAGACGCGGATAGCTCTTCCCCGCATGGCGCAAACCTTCAGCGCAGCTTGACGCAGCGACAACTCACGATGCTGGCGCTTGGTGGAGCGATCGGTGTTGGTTTATTCCTGGGCAGCAGCGTAACCATTCGACTCGCCGGCCCCGGCGTCATCATCACGTATCTGTTGGGAGCGGGGATCGCGATGATTGTGGCTTATGCGGTTGCCGAGATGGCGGTGGGCC
>DATNKA010000087.1:0-5408 GCA_035603655.1 Candidatus Acidiferrales bacterium
CACCGTCACACCTTGGCAGAGGTCCAAGGTTGGTTTGCCGAAAATGGCGTCGAATACCTGCGCGCGTATCCAAGCCCAACGCTGTGTGAGGACTCGGAGGAGTTGTTCACTCTTGCCGAAGACAACTAGTACCTTGAGGGCTGGCTGGCACAGCTTCGATGGATTGGTGCTCTAGCGCACGAGGGTGGCCTTTTGTTACCGTCGGTCGGCGCACTTGACCGGGGGAGCGGTCCCGCAAGGTATCCGTCTGCGCCCAGGCTTTCAAGACTCCTCGTGCATCTCTTCGTCCCTCCCCCGGAGGTTGGAAAGGCGGCGCTCCGGCGCCGCATAGAGCCCGAACTCCGCAATTCCCAGCGGCTTGCCCCTTCCTCGAACGCTTAGTCGGACGCGCTCCGCGGAGGTCTGGTTCACGCGGTACACCATCATTGTGGGTGACTCGCCGGCAATCACCTCGTTCCACTGTCCTCCGTTCCACGCTTCCACGCGATACGAAGCAATGCGGCTTTCCGTCCCATAGTCCCCCAGGTAGGTCGGCTCGAGGACTGCAATCGTGTTGAAGCTCGTCGGCTTGCGCAGATTGATCTCGATCCACGCCGACGTTTGCCCGTCATCGCACTGCCAGTACGTTCCTGGCCGATCGTCGTTTGCCAGGTCCGGTCCCGACGTATCGGCGGAGCTGCTCGCGTACGAGGGCCGATCCGACGCAAGGTTCGATGAAATGATCTGCAGTGCGGGTGTGAGCCGTGGCGCGGGCGCCCGATCGCGCCAGAGTTGCCCGATCTCAGCAAGCCGATCCACCGCGTTCTGGTCGAACCGCCCCTCCCGGTTCGGCGCCACATTCAAGATGAGATTGCAGTGGTGCGCATTGAACGGGATTAGCCATTCTTCCACGATCTGCTTGGCGGAGCGAAGTTCCTGGCTCGGATATTCCAGCTTCCAGAACCAGTCGCTCTGCAGCGTGGTTGCCGACTGCGACGGCACCTCGCTTCCGGCCGGAATGGTCTGCCCGGCGTGCTGCTCATACTGCTTCACATCGGTGTAGTAGAGGGCTGGTGCCGGAAACCTGCCCTGGTTGTAATCACTCATCAGGCAGTTCGGCTGCAGCTGCTTCACATGGCTGTAGATCTCGAGAAATGGCATCTCCTCATAGTTCAATCGGCTCCAGCCAGCGTTCCATCCGTCGATCACCAGTGCCGTAATCTCGCCATAGTTCGTCAGTAGCTCTGTCAGCTGCGCCTTCACCCGGTCAATCTTCTGCCGCGTCACACAATACGGCCGGATGTCCCCGCGCAGATCGAGAATCGAAAAGTAGAGGCAGGTCTTGAGCCCCTGCGAGCGAAACGAGTCCACATAAGCGCGCACAACATCCCGCTTATAGGTCGCATCCTTGACGCACGCGCTGCCGGTCGCCGTTGGCCATAGGCAAAATCCATCATGATGTTTGGTCGTCAGGCAGCCATACGCCATACCTGCCGAACGGGCCGCATGCGCCCACTGATCGGTGTCGAGACTCTTCGGATTAAACAGCTCCAACGATGCCTTCGGATCGCCCCATTCCCGCTGCTCGAAAGTCGCCATGTTCAGGTGGATATACATGCCAAAGCGCAGATTGAGGAACCGCTGCTGCGCCTCCAGCATCGACAACTCAGAGGTGCTTTCAACAATCGCTCCAGCCGAGGTTGTTCCTAGTGAGGCACTCAACGCCGCGGCGGCCAAACCGCCGGTGAATTCTCTTCTGTTCATTCCGCTCGCCTTCTCTGCAAATCCGGTTGCCGCGCCATGCCGGCGATCTCGACTCTCCCGACCATGACCGGAAGCGCCGTTCTATCTGACGATATCGCAGTGCGGACGTTTTCTTGTCGCGTCAGAGCGTGGCACAGAGTTCTCGATACCACGGCCGATGCGCAGCCGGTTCGCGCACCTCGAGCTTGAATCCGATTTCATAGACTGGGGTGAGAGGATGCACCAGCTCGTATTCTCCTACAACCAGCGAACCATCCTAATGGTCAGTGTTTCACAGTTGGGGAAGGTGGCATGGCTCGATTATCATCGCGTGGCCAGCGCTAACACTTTTGAGCTTCTGTGGGCTGCGCGTAATCCGGTGGTTAGTGAAACGGAACAGTTCGAACCAGCTAGCGCAATAGAAACCCTCCATGCTGCTCATACCCATCCCTTCTCCATGTCCCGCACCCACTCACCTTATATCCACCAGGGACTGTCTTTGAAGAGATGCTGAGCGACTTGTCTTGTTCGTTTGAGAGTGTATGCACTTATGATTTTTTCAACCAGTGCGCGCGCAGGATGGCTTGTGCGAAGTGGAGCTTTTATGTAGCCCAAGGGCTCGTCGCAAGTGCAACTGCTCCCGGGCAAAGCCAACTTGCTTCCGCTACGTCAAGAAATACCGCTGAACGACTCGGAACTGGCTGCAGTTTATGATACGGAGTAGCAGCCATGAAAAAGCTACTTGAACGACTGGCCGACGTCCCCACGCCAGCGGGAGTGACTCCGCGCGAGCTTGGGAATCGCGTGTCCGATGTAAAGGCTGAAGGGAAGAGTAAGATAATGCGATCTGTCAAGAAGCGATGACGAGACGCCGCCGCACACTGATTGCCTCTCCGCTCGAATGGCAAATGACTGCAGCCCCGGTATTGCCACCGCCCATCCCGGTTTTGGCAGAGCGTGGCGGCACCCAGCTCACGGCACCGCGTGCGGTGGTTCTGGTGGACACTCGGGAGCAAACGCCTTTCGATTTCTCGCGCTTCTCTGGCTGGTTCGCACGCGTCGAGAAAAAGGCTCTCAAAGTCGGAGATTACACCATCGCCGGACTGGAGAACACCTGCGCCGTGGAGCGGAAGGATCTCGCCGACCTGATTCATTCCTTCACGGTGGATCGTCCGGCATTTATCAATCGGCTCCGGTTCCTGAGCTCCCTGCCTCATCGGCTATTGGTAATCTCAGCCGCGCTCAGCCAGGTGAAGTCTCCTTATGCTCATTCCAACACGAACCCCAACCGCATTCTGCAGTCCCTGATCGCTGTCCTCGCCGGACTGAACATTCCTTTCTTGTGCACCGAAACCCACGAACTCGGCGAGGAAGTCGTCGCCTCTTATCTGTACCAGATTCACCTGTACGACTGGCTTGAAACCAACGACTATGGCCGGTTTCTTGTCGACAACGATCTTTAGTTAGTTCGCAGGCTGCGGGAAAACTCGGTTAGAGGCGGCTGGCGCGACTGCGCCAGAAACATGGAATCCGAGCGAGGACGACTGCTATCGCGAGCGCAACCACCTTCTTCCGGCAAGCGAAACACAGACCATCCCAAGCTATTCTGAGCCTGTCCGAAGCCTGCGCAGGTTACAATCATGCCGATGCGCGCCAGACCGCCGAGCCGAAAACCATCATTTCCGGTGTGGCAGTACACTGTATTAGCGATCCTGTTCGCTGGGTCGGTCCTCTATCAGCTGAGATTCAGCCAAGACATCTGGCGCGCTGAGAAAGTGAGCGTCCCCCTCATCGCTCCCGACACGGGCAGTGCATCGCTCGAGACAGTTTCTCCGCAAGCGGAAAAACTGGGTCTGCACAAGGGCGACAGCATTCTCGAAGTCAACGGAAACCAGTACACAGGCACTGCTATCCTGGCAGAACCCCTCGCCAAAGCGCGGATTGGCAACCACATCAAAGTCACCGTTCGTTCCGGCACAGAAGTCCACACGGCAGAGCTGCCGGTCACGGCCGGCACAACACCGCTGACCAAAATTGTGCTCGACATTATGCTGCACGTGGTGATGCCCTTCGGCTGCATCCTGCTGGGCTGCTGGGTAGTCCTGGTCAGGCCAAGGGACGGGCTGGCGTGGGTGTTGCTCGGGCTGTTGCTATGCTTTTCGCAGCTCATATGGGCAGTATTCAAGATTGAGAGTTGGGGGCCAGGAGTACGCGAACTGGCAATGGCGTATCGCATGACTCTCGTGGTTTCCTGGCCGATCTTCATGTTCCTGTTCGGCTTTTTCTTCCCGGAGCCGTTTCCTTTCTGGACGCGTCTGGGCCCCTGGCGACAATTAATCCCCTGGCTTGTAATCGCTCCCGTAGTGGCTGGCGGAGTTCTCGCGGTAATGACCGCGGTCATCGAGATGACCAATTATTCTGCCACGCAACCGATCTATCATATCTATCTATCCTGGCAAACTCCCCTGCATTTGTACCTCTACTGCCTTGTGGGTTTCGGCTTTTTCGCCGCCATCTTCAGCAAGTCTTCAATGGCCATTTCCCAGGATGCCAGGCGAAGGCTGCGTTTGCTCTACTGGGGTACAACCGTCGGAATCTGTCCACTATTTGTCCTGTCCATCACTTCGGAGATTCGGGGAGAGTCCATCGACGACATATTTCCCAGATGGCTCATCGGGATCGCCCTGGCGATGATGCTGATTTTTCCAATCACCCTGGCATATGTAATCGTCGTGCAACGCGCGATGGATGTGCGTGTAGTGATCCGGCAAGGGTTGCAGTATGGGTTGGCGAAGAATGGAATACGCGTGCTTCAAGTGATCGCAACTGTGATCGTAACTTTCACTGCCTTCGCTTTGTTACAGGAAAGCACCCGCAATCGTCCGCAGAAGCTGGTTGTGATTGGGCTAGGTGCGCTGGCCGTTTTCTTTGTTCGCCACGGCGCGGAAAAACTGCGAACCTGGACCGACCGGCGCTTTTTCCGCGAAGCGTACAACGCCGAGCAGGTGCTCAGCGAACTCAGCGACCAGGTACGCAGCATGGTGGAAACACGGTCGCTCATCGAGACGGTAACTGCCCGGATCTCCGCCACGTTGCACATCCCCCGCGTGGCAGTTCTGCTGGGAGGCAGCGGACCCTACCGCCCGGCTTACGCCCTGGGTTACAGTGAATCTCCCGATGTAGCCTTTGCGGTAGGCACCGGCACGGTGAAAGTACTCGAGGAGCAAAAAGAGCCAGTTCGCGTTTACTTCGATGACCCTGATTCCTGGCTCTACCGCGAACCAGAGGTAAGCGAGGAAGACCGCACCAGACTCGTCCAACTCCAGGCCGAAATGCTGCTACCCCTCAAAGCGCGTGACAAGTTGCTGGGCTTCATCAGTCTCGGACCCAAGCGCTCTGACGAACCTTATTCGGGAACGGACGTGCGCCTGCTGAAATCAGTAGCGGCGCAGACCGGTCTGGCGCTCGAAAATGCCCGCCTCATCTCGGTGATCGCGGAGGCGGTAGCTCAGCGTGAACGCCTAAATCGCGAGGTGGAAATCGCCCGCGAGGTGCAGGAGCGGCTTTTCCCGCAGACGCTGCCGCCGGTCGTGGGCATTGACTATGCGGGCGCTTGCCGTCCGGCTCTCGGTGTGGGCGGCGACTACTACGATTTTTTGGCCTTGCCGGGGGGCGGCCTGGGGATT
>DATNKA010000088.1:0-3588 GCA_035603655.1 Candidatus Acidiferrales bacterium
AGAGCCGGAAGGGCAAGCCAGCGACGAAGCAAGCACTGTGCTTGAACTGGAAACTGCGATGGCGAAGGCACAGATGGATAACGTCACGCGCCGCGATCCCAAGAATATCAACAACAAAATGAGTCTGGCTCAGATTCGCGAGCTGACGCCCTCCATCCAGTGGGACGTCTATTTGAGGGCGGTGAATGCTCCGGTCAGCGAACACTACATCGTGTCCTCTCCTAATTTCTTTCGGGCGGAGGAGAAGCTGCTGGCGGAACATCCACTGGAGCATTGGAAAATCTACATGCGCTGGCAGGCGGTCCACCGGGCCGCGCCCTATTTAACCAAGGCCATGGCCGACGAAAACTTTGACTTTTTCTTTCGCACTTTGGCTGGCCAGGAGGAGCAACTTCCGCGCTGGCGGCGCTGCGCGCACTCGGCCGACCGTGATTTGGGCGAGGCCCTGGGCCAGGCCTATGTGGACCGGGCGTTCCCGCCGGAGAGCAAGGCGCGCACCCTCGAAATGGTGCATGCCATTGAAAGCGCCATGCACAACGACGTCGAGGGGGTGAGCTGGATGACGCCTGCAACCAAGGAACAGGCCATCATCAAGTTGAAGGGAATCGAAGACAAGATAGGGTATCCTTCGCACTGGCGCGATTATTCCAGCGTGAAGATCACCCGCGATAACTATCTCGGCAACCTGGAACAAGCGTCGTCATTCGAGTTCGAGCGTTGGGTTGCCAAGATCGGCAAGCCTGTTGATCGGAGCGAATGGACGATGACCCCGCCCACGATCAATGCCTACTACGATCCGCAGTTGAACACGATCAACTTTCCGGCCGGCATTCTGCAGCCGCCTTTCTTCGAGAAAACCATGGACGACTCGGTGAATTACGGCGCCATCGGAATGGTTATAGGTCACGAACTTACTCACGGCTTCGATGATCAGGGACGCAAGTTTGACGCTCACGGCAACCTGCGCGACTGGTGGACTGCCGAGGATGCCAAGCAGTACGACGAGCGCGGCAAATGCATCTCCGACGAATACACGCAGGAAGTTCCCGACGCCGGCGCCGGAGTGAAGCAGAACGGCTTGCTAACCCAGGGCGAGGATACGGCGGATAACGGCGGCATCCATCTTGCCCTGTTTGCACTCGAAGCCGACCTCAAGAAGCAAGGCAAATCGCTAGATGACAAAGGTGCGGACGGCTGGACTTATCTGCAACGCTTCTTCCTGGCGAACGCCTACTCCTGGTGCTCGAGTGTGAGACCTGAAGTGGCTCGTTTGATCGTCACCACCAACCCACATTCACTGCCCATCTTCCGCATCGACAACGTGGTTTCAAATATGTCTGAGTTTTCCCAGGCGTTTGGCTGCAAGGCTGGTCAGAAGATGGTTCGGGCCAATGCCTGCCGCGTATGGTGATCGGGATGGAAACTCATGGGCCAGCTCCAGGCTGGCCCATTTTGTCTTACCTGTTGCGGTTTCAAGTTCTAGCGGTTGATGTCGTCCTTCGATTGCAATCGCTTTACGTAGTTCTGCAAGTTAGATCTGTTGGCATCATCTGGAACGCCCGTCAGAGCAGTTTGCATCTCTTTGACCGCTTTGTCGAAGTCGCCCTGGCCGCTGTAAACGCGGGCTAGACCGACGTGAGTCGTCCAATCGTCGGGGAATTTTTTGGCGTTTGAGCGATAAATGGCGAATGCCTCTTCCTGCTTCTTCTCTCCCTGCAACTGTCGGCCATAAAAATAAAGTTGTTGCGCTGATGCCTTTTCCAGCGCCTTGTTGCGGAAGGTGCTGGCGTCGTCCTTGCGGCCCATGGCTTCGAGAATGCGAGACTTGTTCATGATGTTGTCGAAGCGTTCCTCCGTTTGGATGGACTGATCTTCATCTTTCAGCGCCTCGTCCAGATTCGTTTTGCTAGCGAGGAAATATCCCGCCGCATCGTCCCAGCCCTCCCAGTAGTATTGATTGAGCCCGCGTATCTGCCGGTGAATGCTGGCTTGGACGATGTCGTTGACTTTAACTTCAACTTTGAAAGGCACCGCGACCTTATCCCAGCGCAGCGTGACCACGGCGGAGTCGGGTTTGACATCATCGAAGTCGTAGGTCAAAGCATCGTGGAGTTCAGCAGGTTGCGGCTTCACGGTTACTCGCAGCGCGTCTTCGTCTTGCTTGTAGCTGAAGCTTCCCCATGCGGTCGACATCTTCGAGAAGATTACCGTCCACTGATTCTCGCCGGGAATCATATGCAGGCCGTAGGTTCCCTTGTCGAGCGGCTGGCCTTCGATCGTGATCGGATCGGTGAATGTGACGGTGGTGTTTTCGTTAGCTCCGGCGCGCCAGACTTGGCCGTAGGGCACAAGCTTACCCCAGATCTGTCGTCCGTTGGCCAGAGGCCGGTGATAGTTGACAGTGATGTCGGTGATGCCGATGCGCTGCATGATCACGGCATGCTGGCTCTGCAGCGGCAGATCGAGCATCACGGTTTGGGTGTGGCAAAGACTGCCTACCGACAAAAAGCTGCATAACAAAACAAACAGACGAGTTCTGTTCATGGGAAAACTCCTCTTCTTTTTCCAGTGGGGATTCCGACAGCCGATGCAGGCGCAATCCCTCGGATGAAGCAGGACGATGAATCATCCGCGTCTGTTGGCTGTGCTGATTGCCTTAGACGCGCGGCGGTTGGCAAAGTGAGCGACGATGGTGCGGCGAAACACTGTGGGTCGCCGCTTAACAGACTCCGGGACTCGTCACACGGGAATGGATTGAATGGTGGGGGCTACAGTATTTGCGCCTATGACTTCCACGCGTGAAGACATAACGACTATAGTTTACAACCATTTAGAGAGGCTCGAAGGGGCTGCTGAGCTTCGCCGAGTTGCAGCAACCAGGTCGCCAATCTCGTTGGTCATCGGGCTGAGATCACGGGTGAATCTGAGCCCGCATCAGGTACGCTCAACGTCGGATCCGGATTTTGGTCCGATTTATTTGCTGGTGGTGGCATTGCGCCAGGGCGGCACCCGCAGCAGAACGATGAGGACATGTGGAAAGGGTGGGTTCTTCATGAGTCAAACCCGCAAGAGCATTACGTCGGCAGCCTTTATGAGGGCTGCGGCAGTCTGTCCCCGCTTTAGCTACATTTCTCGGGCAGAGCGTGCTGTGATGATCGCTGCGAGTCGCTGACCACCGATTGAAACCCTGACCTCAGCCATCAGCTGCAAAGCTGCATCTCGAAGCTTCTGCAGTCCCTCAACATTCCCTTGGGATTTGCCGTTCTACTGCATCGGACGCAATCGGAACGACAACGAAATTCCTGGTCAACTGCGTCGCATCCGCATAAGTTAGCCCATGGGCTCATCGCAAAAAAGACTATATCGTACAGTTCTAGACAGCAGAATCGTATCTCATGTACACTTGCGGTTTCTGTCCCAAACGAGTGATTTTTCGAGGTCGAAATGCGCAAGGCTTACCTGTTTATCGCAGCCGTTGGTTTCTTGCTTTCGCATCCTTGACCTTTGCTCAGAATGGATTTTTTGCCGACTGGTTCAACATGGTCTCCGAAACGCAAGCCGAACAGCCCCACTGGATCACTCCACTCG